>URJC01000043.1 GCA_900548135.1 uncultured Odoribacter sp.
TCTGACATCCACTTTGGATAGTTAATGACTATTTCATCCCTTCAATGGCTTTTGTTATAGCACAAAACACCTCATCTACCGGACAGTTACCCTCCACATCAATATGTACCCCTTTCTTCCTGTAATAATTGGCCACATGGATGGTTTTGTCATTATATTCACGGAAACGTTTCTTTATCACTTCTTCATTGTCATCAGCTCGTCCTTCAATCTTTGCCCGTTCTAACATCCGGCGTTTCAATTCTTCAAACGGCACATTAATACAAATCAACCCTCTTAAAGGAGTGCCTTCTTTGTCCAGCATCCGGTCCAGAATCTCTGCCTGAGCTACAGTACGGGGAAATCCATCAAACAAAAAACCATTCACCCCTTTTACTTTAGCCATACTATTTTCTATCAACTTCACCACAAATTCATCCGAAAGCAATTCTCCCCGATTGATAACATCCTTGGCCATTTTTCCCAATGCTGTCTCCTCAGCGATCTCCTTACGAATCATATCCCCTGTAGACAGATGGGCCAAATTATATTTCTCAACAATTCTCTTTGCCTGAGTTCCTTTTCCTGCACCCGGAGGGCCAAATAATGCAATGTTCAACATGTTTATATTTTTTTATGATAAAACCTTCTTCATTCGCTCTACGTAAAACAAAGATAGTAGACCAAAGATAACAAAAATACGTAATGATTAAAAATAAAAGGTTAAAAATTATAAAATATCACAATATATCAGGTCGATTTTGAAACGCTTGATCCCCAAACTACGTTATTCCCGTAAGTTTTAGGTTTCAATTTAATACCATGACAAAATTATACCTTATGAGAAAAAAGATAAAACATATAAATATCCATGAAACAATGTATGACAACAATAAGTTACTTAATTATTAAAATGTTATGAAAAAAGGATTAATGTTAATTGTTTTGGCTGCTGGTCTATGTGGAATAACAAAGGCTCAAGGGCAAGTGGAAGAAGTAATTATAGAACAACGCCTTCCAGGATATAAGACTTCATTTGAAGCCAATCCATTCTGGCACAACTGGTTTGTGTCTGCTAATTTTGGTGCTAATGCTTTTTTAGCAGAACATTCATCACAAGCCAAATTTAAAAATACCATTACTTTCATGCCCGAACTTTCATTGGGTAAAATGTTTAATCCCTGGTGGGGATTAAGATTGCAAGGTGGTGGTGGTTCTCTGCACGGCTTTACTGAAAATGCTGAAAGTATGTTACATATGCATTATATGCACATGAATATCGATTTCATGATGGGGTTAATCAACTTTTTTGCCAAATACAAACCAGACCGGGTATTTGACATCGTTCCTTTCTTTGGAGTCGGAGGTATGACCAGAAAACACCAGCAATCATTTATCATTCACGGAGGTGTACAAGGTAAATTCAAGTTATCAGAACGTTTCGATGCCAACATTGAATTCCAGGGCATGATCTTCAATGATAAGATGGTAAAAACCGGAGGTTTTCCGAATGATGGATTAGGGGGACTTACCGCAGGTTTCACCTATTACTTCAAAGGCAGAGGTTTCCGTGTAGCACCGCAACAAGCCGTTATGGATGAATTAGCTGCTGCCAACCTGGTATTAGCCAATCAGGTCAACGAGTTACAAAACCGTCCACCACAAATCAAGATTGTTGAAAAAGAAGTAATCAAACCTGTTGAAAAACAAACGGTTGATGTCATAGCATCTATCCCGTCAACCATACCTTTCAAATTCAACAGTGCTATCGTTCAAGATGTTTATGATCCCTTGATTTACAACATTGGCAATTTCCTGAAAAATAATCCCAAAGCTAAAATACGGATCGTCGGATATGCTGACAAATTCGGACCGATCAATGTGAATCTGCGCATATCTAAGGAAAGAGCAGAGGCTGTTGCCAATATGCTGAAAAAAGAATATGGAATCAGCGCTGACCGTATGCAAATTGAATATGTGGGTAAGGAAAAACCTTATTATAAAAATAACAACAAGTGGAACCGTTGTGCCATGGTTGAATTGTTAAATTAAGCAGACTTTACTCTGAATTTTACTGACAATAGGTGCCTGATCGTGGCACCTATTTTTATATCCTTAAAGTATGGCAACAGGCATACTTTTTTTCTTATTAAATTCTTATAATTTCATAAAATCTTCTTCACATTTATTATTTTTGTCTGACAAGGTTGATCGTATGGTAAAGAAAAGAAAAACAACCAAAAGGAAAAAAAATACCCATAAAAAAAGAAAATGGCTTTTTTTTAAATATGGCCTCATTTCCATATTGATAATTGTAGCCGGAGTTGGATTATTAGTCTACTCCGTATATGTCGGTCTTTGGGGAAAACTACCAACCTATGATGAACTAAAAAATATCAGAAATGATGAAGCTTCCATTCTCTATAGCGAAGACGGGGTATTAATTGGCAAGTATTATGTAGAAAACCGCACCAACGTAAATTTCACCCATATCTCTCCTCATGCCATCAAAGCATTAATAGCAACAGAGGATGTCCGTTTCTACCAACACGAAGGCGTGGATAAAATCAGCATGTTACGGGTTTTCTTCAAGACCTTCCTGTTAGGCCGGAGGAGTGCCGGAGGAGGAAGTACCATCAGCCAGCAATTAGCTAAAAACCTTTATCCCCGGGAAGAACAGCAAGTGACGTTTATTCCGATCGTCAAACTGAAAGAAATGTTTACGGCAAGAAGGCTGGAAAATACCTACTCTAAAGACGAAGTTCTGACTTTATACTTAAATACGGTTTCTTTCGGTGAAAATACCTTTGGTATTGAAAGTGCAGCACAAAAATATTTTTCTGCTTCTGCTTCAGAACTGACTATCCCTCAGGCAGCCACTTTAATCGGTATGCTAAAAGGTCCTTCCTACTACAATCCCAGGCTTCATCCTGACCGGGCTTTACAAAGACGGAATACGGTAATCAGCCAAATGGTGAAATATGATTTTCTACCTGAAGAAAAAGGAGAAAAATTAAAACAACAGGCTTTGGACCTGCAATATACTCCCATCAACCATTATTCCGGTTTAGCCCCTTACTTAAGGGAAAAAATCCGTCAGGATGCCCTACATATCATCGGAAAATACAACGAAGAATACAATACCAACTACAACCTATACCGGGACGGGCTTATCATTACAACCACCCTGGATGCAGAAATGCAGCAATATGCCGAAGATGCGGTTGCCCACCACATGCAACAACTTCAGCAAGCCTATTATTCTCATTTGGGAAAAAAAGAACCCTGGGATAGCAAACCGACTATTCTGCAAAATGCAATCCATAATAGCCGTGCCTACAAAATATTGAAAAATCAAGGGCTAAATGAGAAAGAAATCCTGAAAAAAATGCAAGAAAAAAAGGTTATGCTTATCTATAGCCCTGAAGAAGGAGAAAAACGGGTAGAGTTTTCGTCTATTGACTCTATCAAATACTATCTAAAAATTTTACAGCCAGCCATGATCGCCACTGACCCCAGGAATGGCAAAATTAAAGTATGGGTAGGAGGATTGGATTATAAATATTTCCAATATGACCAAGTCGAAGCCCCCCGCCAGGTGGGTTCAGTTTTCAAACCAGTCGTATATAGTGCTGCCATCAGCCATGGGGCACGTTTGGATGCCTATTACGCCAACAAACAAAAAACATATCCGGAATACGATGATTGGTCACCCCGGAATTCAGACAATAATTACGAAGGATATTACACCCTCAAAGGTGCATTAAGTAAATCCATCAATACCATTGCTGTTGAAGTACTCATGCAAACTGGCATAGATACGGTGATTTCACATGCCCGCCAATTAGGGATCACTTCAGAACTTCCTCCTTATCCTTCTTTAGCACTGGGAGTTGCCAATATTCCTTTACGCGAAATGATCAATCCATTTATGAGCTTTGCCAATAGCGGTAAACTGTTTCCTCAGTATTACCTGGAAGAAATAAAAGACCGGAACGGGAAAATATTATTCAAAGCTACTCCTCCTGCAGAAAAAGAAGCATTACCTTCCAATGATGCCAATATAATGAACAACATCTTATCGGCAGTCATCGACGAAGGTACCGGACAAAGATTACGCAGCTCCTACGGATTGCACAACGAAATGGCGGGTAAAACCGGAACAACCCAAAATCAGGTAGATGGCTGGTTCATCGGCTATCATCCCCGTTTAGTCGTCGGAATTCGTGTAGGCGCTAACGATATCAATATTCACTTCAATTCCCTCCGTCTAGGCCAGGGAGCAAACATGGCACTTCCTATATTCGGAGAATTTATGCAAAAATGCCTGAAAAGCAATACCTATCAAATCTGGGCCAACCTTAGTTTCCCACTATTTCTTATCGAAAAAGAACAAAAGATTGAACTACCTGAATTTAAACAACATCTGAATCTGATCGAGAAAATTACAAATCCTAAAATAAACAAGTCAGAACCGACAAAAACAGAAAAAACAAAACGTGAAAAGAAAGAAAGTTTTTTCAAAAGATTGTTTAAAAGCAAGAAAAACAAAACAGAAAACAAGTAACCAACATGTAATAAAAACCGGCAATTTTTCACTTCTCACCCAAAAAAATCTTTAATCCTAACCCTGTGTTACCATCCAAACCAACAGAATGTTGATACGTTGCTTTCCCGTTTCCAAGGAACGCAACCGGATTAAGACATATTCACCCATTAAACCAGTATTAAAACTCAGGGCTTTTTATCCGTATCGGATCTCGTTCCATAACACCTTCACAGAGATCACCATAAGCACAATACTTACAACGAAGATTACAGGCGTCTGGAACTTCAAAGACAAGCTGTTCCAAATTCATATCAATAAAAGAATATATCGTATCGGATGCAAAGTCAGATATATAAAAATCATTTCCGTTACAAATCAAAGGAGAGGTTTGATAACCGATAGTACATCCCCGGTAACACTTTGCATCCCCTCCATAAGATTGATGCAATCTGCCATCCTTCATTTCCGCCACTTCCACATCCAACGTTTTCAATCTCCCATCTTGTTTTGACATCAGGAAATAAGGATGGAAAGAATCTTTGTGCTTTTTCATTCCGTCAGGAAACATTTTCATATAAACCAATAAATGATTTTTATCATAATTCATAAAATCTCCAACCCAGATAGGAACCGGAATATTTATACTACGTTTAAAATCACCTGTCATAGAATAAACTTCTATTTTGTACTTCAAAGCGTCATGTAAAAACCAGATAAAAAATAGAAGAATTTTTACACATAAGCCCCCACCACAAGAACCAAACCCATGATAAACATCCCCATGATGATACTTTGCACAGATATCCGGCGGTTACCTTTCAATTGGGAATTAGGAATCAGTTCATTCAAAGCCGTAGCAACCAACAAGCCTGACAAAAATGCTTTTAAAATCCCGTTTAATACAGGCGTAGAATATTTCAGTATAAAAAAATAAGCTGTGATCGCCCCAATCGGTTCACAAAGGGAAGAAATTATACTATACAATATAGCCTTCCGCCTACCCATCGTATCGCTGACTTTATTAAACAAAGCACCGATAGTCATACCCTCAGGAAAATTATGTACAATAATAGACATGACTAAAGGTATTGCAACCAAGGGTGTTGCCAGATAGGACAAAAACGTAGCCAAGCCTTCCACAAAACTATGGGCTGTAATCGTAATCAGAATTAATATGGCAATACGACGGTAATGCCGCGTAGATTCATCGTATTTATCATTTTCCCTTTTCTTCCAGATATTTACCAAATACCCCAACGGATAAAGTAAAAAAATCCCCAGAAAAAAATAAGAAGTCGTAATTAATTTAACTTCCCTGTATGGCAACTGTCCACTCAATATGTGTACAGCATCCGGCATTAACTTCATGAAAGCAGTATATAACATTATCCCAGCAGCAAATCCGAGAATCACAGACAACGTTTGTTGATTCACCTTCCTGAAATACAAAGAAGTCATTGCTCCCATAAAGGTAGATACAGAGGCTATCAAAGTGATAATAAAACCAAACCAAATATCAGATGAATCAATTTCTTCCATATTTCTTAAATCTCAGTTCTTCCCTCCGGCGTTCTACCCGGAAAATTTAAAACCACCCAAAAGTAAAACTATTTCCTGATGTCCATTTATTTTTCACTGAGGCTTTTAAGTAAAAAACAATACTTACCCTCATATCCGAATTGGATAACATGTAAATTTACAACTAATTTAAAATTAAAAATCCAAAATTTACAATTCATACCTATTATTCATACTGAATCACCTGTGGTTTTGTTACGCGATAATCATAAAATTTCCCCCTTCTGCTACTGGATAATACAGCCTGTACAGTCCGGCCATCATCCGGAATGGTCGGATAAAATGTAAAGCGGAAACTAAGATTTTTAATTACCACATTATCATTTCTCAAATTCAATCCTACTCCTATTCCCCAATACATCTTACTTCGGACTAAAGTATTTCCTTCCTGAGCCAATACCCCTGCATCAACATGAGTCGAAAAGGATGCCCGGAATCCTTTCTTTATATAAGGCAAAAAAAAGGTAGTCGATAAAGATACTGAAAGTTTCTGGTCCCCCCTAAGCGTATCCGACGTGAATCCCCGGATATCCGTATCTTCAAGGTACAAATAGTCTGCCGGATAACGCCGTATCCCTTTGACATACCGTATATCATTATAAAAACGGAACTTCAAATTCCCCAGGCTACACAAATTACTGATGTGACTCCCCCCCACTTTAAAAATACCCCTCTCAAAGCCTTCATCGCTGACATAGGACCCCAAAGCAATCATCAACGCATAATATCGTTCCGTTTGTTTACTAAAATGAGAATACCGGGCTTCTGCGCCTACATACCCATAATCATCAAACTCACTTTTTTCAAATCCTGTTGTAAAATTCAGATACAGGCCGGTGGGAATATCCTCCGTACGTCCAAAATCATATATCAGATTCGCTTTGTAATATTTTATTTTAGTATACGTATACCCCATAAAATAATCCCGGCGGTTATAATACAAATGATTGGTATCGTCGCTCACCAAAGGACGGTTATTAAACACAGTGGTAAAAAAACGCCCCGTCAGATACATATTCTGATTGTAACTATACCGAAAGGGCAATTGAAAAGACTTTCCTAACCAAACATCCTGAAAATGATAGTTAAACAATTCATCCAAGCGAGTGACATTCCGGTCAGGTAAATCATCCGAATAAAATACCCTTCCCCCACTAATCCCTCCGGCCCATTTCATCTGACTGGTCAGAAACTGACGTTCTATCTCCAGACGGACTTCTTTTTCCCGGTAATCATTCTGATAATATCCCCTGAAATTGATATGCGATCCCCAAAGACTATTCACTTTATATTCCAGTATATTTCCCCATTTTTTGTCTTTGGTACCACGATAACTGATTTCATAATTTACGATATGCCCAAGCTTAAGAAAATTCTTATTATCTACTCCCAGAATGAAAGAATTCAAAAAATTAGATTCCACAGAACCTCCCCAGGAAAGCCGGTCCTTACAAATTACTACGATATTCACCTGATTAGTATCAGAAGGAACATGATCCACAATTATTGTCGCATCATCGATATAATCCAAATCACGTAAAAGGATCTCATTCTGTACCAATTCAAACGGGCTCAGCAACATACCAGGTTTTATGGTTAATTGCCTCCGGATCACACCTTCTGCGGTACTCATATGTGTCTTGTTAGCCAAATTCTTCAACCAACTCATGTCTTCCTCAAAATAAGTGGTATCATATACACTCGTTCCATATGGAGGCAACACTCTGACAGCTATACTATGAATAATTTTTCCCCGATAATCCTTAAACCGTTCTTCACTATTCTGAGTACGCATAACGTTCACATATCCGGGCCGGGGATTTACGAACACCATTTTATACAATTCTTTGGTAAACTTACTTCTATAGGCAAAATCTTTAATCTTGGTATATTCATATGCCAAAGTATCCAAGATCAAACTGTCCGGCAAATAAACCACAGGCAAAGTTCCGGAACCAGGAAGCTCATATTTTATAGGAATCAACGTATCCCGCTCAAAATCAACACGCTGATTCAATAGGGAATCTCGTTGTATCACCGAATCCAGGCGCACAGAATCATATACTGCAGGAAAAATAGATGCTACCGCAAATAGTTCCTCCACCATAAAAATCATACCAAACAATACTCCGATTCTCTTCATATCATCAACCGCTGTTCCCCCACCTGGAAGAAAAATATCTATCCCGCTCTTTACCGTTATTCACAACTTGCTACTGCTGAACAACCTTACGCTGTAAACCATCAGAAACCCAAGTTTTTAAACTTCCGCCTTCCTCATAGATTAAGCATCCTTCTATTTCAGGCTCCTGCATAATGATCTCTTTTGCTTTTTCCAATCCGACCACCATAAAACCAGTAGCATAAGCATCCGCTTCCATGCATCCGGGAGCATACACCGAGGCTCCTAATATTTCTGTTTGGACAGGAAAACCGGTCTTAGGGTTTATCGTATGAGCATATTTTTTCCCCTCATGGATGTAAAAATTACGATAATTTCCGGAAGTAGCCAAAGCCCCGGAAGCCAATGCAACCACCAGCTGTAATTCACGTTGTTGAGCAGTAACATCATCTTCGGGCTGATCAATCCCGATCCACCAGGCCCGTTTTTTATCACTTTGCCCTTTTACCCGGACTTCTCCTCCGATTTCCACCATATAATTCTTTATTCCCTTACGGTCAAAGTATTCCGCTACCAAATCTACCCCTAATCCTTTAGCAATAGAACTGGCATCCAATTTCATTCCGGGAATTTGTTTCAAAATCTTGCCTTCCTGCACAGACAATTTTTCCATACCTACCAAAGCAACTAAAGAATCAATCCGCGCAGAATCCGGAAAAACTTCTTTCTCAGAGCCAAATCCCCAGGCATCCACCAAAGGAGCTATGGTAATATCATATCCGCCATCTGTAGCTCGGTTTACTTTCTGCGCCATAGCATACATCCTCACAAATAATCCATCTACACTATCACTTTCGTTCCGATTGATCCGCGAAAGGACAGAATTCGGATTAAACATAGATAAAGAAACATTCACTAACTCCATTTCCTGATGGACCTCTTGTTGCAAATCCTCAGCTGATTCATAAGAAATATGATAAAAGGTCCCATATATTTTACCTTCCGCATGCCGATAAGGAATTTTTTGATCACATCCCAACAACAATAGGCTACATAACAATCCTACCAACAAACTATTCTTCATATACCGCTTAAAAATAAAAACCTAAATTAAAATAAAATCCCAAACTTTTATCCCAGTTCGAAGTGTCAAAAGTAAAACTAATAGGACCTATCAGACTATTATAAGCATATCCAACAGCTCCTCCCCAAATATCATCTCCTTTCAACAAATCAAAAAAGTTTTCTGCCTGTTTGGCATAATTGCCGGTAAAAATCAGATAATGGCGCATTCCTAACCGGTAGCGCAAAGCCAAACGTCCTACCATAACAGAATTCTGGAACAATTCCAAATTATGAATCCCATAGAATGGCAATTGTTGATTCACATAACGTCCGGCTACTTCTCCCCCCATACAATTCAGATAAGGAGCAGGTATATTTTCTCCTATCAATACACGGCCATACAAAGCCGGCATTAAATACACCCTTCGCGTCAAACGAACAGCCGGTTCAAAATCAGCCGTCAATGCAGAAAAAGGAGTTTTACCTTTATAGTTCACCATATTATCCGTATACAACGAATATTCCGCCTTGAAAGAAACTCCCTTATCAGGATAATATTTTTTATCAAAAGTCTCAAAATGAGCAGAAGCATAATAACTCAATAAACCTTGTGAAGAAAGATTTTCTACAACATAATCGGAATTATACAGATTCGATTTATACTTAAAATATTCATAACGTAACCCTATCTGAAACTTGAAATTACGCAAATAAATATCCGACATATTAATATCTCCCCGGTGGTATGAGAAAGTAACATTATCAATTTTATCCCCATGATCATACAAATTAATATCATTATATTTATACATATAGGAAATACCCAGTTTCCGCAGAAAAGTACTTCCGAAAGAATAATCCACCAGTACATAGGGGTTTTTATTCAGCCGTCCTGTGAGTGACAAACGGGATCCCCTTAAGGCACGGTGACTCAAAGTGGTATTCAACAAAATTGAAGCCATTTCCTCCGAATCAAACCGAAATCCCAGATTCAAAGAACTTGCAGGTTTTTCTTTTAATCTCAACGTCAGATCATATATCTGATCCCCGTTTAAAGAATAACTGACATTTGAAAAAGCACCTGTGCCATACAAAAAAGCAATTGCTTTATGCAATCCATCCATCGTAATGACAGAAAATTCCTTCACTCCAAAAAGCCGTAAAATCCATTTTTCATCCTTTTCTTTTACACCTTCAATCATAATCTTCCCGATAACCAGTGAATCCGTCCGTAAAAACTTATTATTCAAATGGGGAGAAGCATTTTCATCTTCCTCCAAACCGATTTTCTCTTTCAATTCTATAATTTTATCCCAATTTGCCCGGGCGACTCGTTCTCCGCGTAAAATCATAGAATCAATAGCTTCCGGGGTGAAACTGGCCGCTGTATATCCCTTTAAATCCGGATTCATATATAAATCAACTGCCTTTCTATTTTTTGTGTAATTTGCCATTCCCATAAAGGAGGTTAACTGATCAACTATACCCATAATATTATCCAATCCTTCAGCATCCTTCAAACCCGTACTCAAATCCACACCGATAGTTATCTCAGCCCCCATATCCTTTGCAACATCAACCGGGAAATTATTTGAAATTCCCCCATCCACTAAAACCATACTATCCAGCAACACAGGAGCAAAAGCCCCGGGAATAGCCATACTAGCCCGCATAGCCAAAGGCAATACCCCACTATCCATAACGACTTCCTTCCCATTCACCATATTTGCAGCTACACAGGCAAAGGGTATAGGCAAATCCTTGAAAGAAATGGAATCATGATATCCGACTGTTAAATCAGAAAATAAATTATAGATATTTTGTCCACTTACAAAACCTGCAGGCACCGAGAGTCCCTTTTTCTGCGAAAAAGGCAAAGAAAGCAAATATTTTTCATTAGATTCTTTAACCGAAAACGGAAGATTAAAACGGTACACCTTATCACTCAACAGAAAAGGCCAATTTTGTACTCTCACCATACTGTCCAAAGCATTAGCATCATACCCGACTGCATAAAGTCCACCCACAATAGCTCCCATACTTGTACCCGCTATATAATCTATCGGTATGCCAGCTTCTTCCAACACTTTCAATACACCAATATGCGCAACCCCCTTTGCACCTCCACCACTTAACACCACGCCAACCTTTTTCCGCTGGGCATAACCATCCTGAAAAAACAGCAAAATGATAATAAAAAACAATCCAAAATACTTCATAAATCATGATCTAAAGTAATGATAAACTAGCCAAGTACAAAGCTATGAAAACAAATTAAATCTGAAAAGGTAAAAACCAAAAACTAAAGACGGAGAGTTTAAGTTGAATTCAAAAATCATATATCTAAAATTGAAAGATGGTTTCTTCCTGTTCTTAACTTTTATTCCTATTTTTGCTCAGCTTGTAAAATGATTAATTATGGCAAAAATCCTTGTAATCGACGACGAACGAAGTATACGTAACTCCATGAAAGATATCTTATCTTTTGAAGGGCATGAGGTTTCTCTGGCAGAAAATGGTATGGAAGGACTGGTTGCAGTTAAAACCGAAAAACCAGAATTAGTATTTTGTGATATTAAAATGCCCAAAATGGAAGGAATAGAAGTATTGCAACGAATCAAGGAATTTACTTCGGAGATACCGGTAATCATGATTTCCGGACACGGAACTATCGATACAGCTATCGATGCCATCAAAAAAGGTGCCTATGATTTCATTGAGAAACCCCTGGACTTAAACCGTATCCTGATTACAATCAAAAATGCAACAGACAAACATCAG
>URJC01000044.1 GCA_900548135.1 uncultured Odoribacter sp.
GCCGGATCAATCAGTAAACAACAGACGTATAGTCAGAAACACCTTGTTTCTTTACTTCCGGATGTTCCTGGTAATGGGGATAACCCTGTTCACTTCCCGCATAGTGTTATCCACGTTAGGAATCGAGGACTTCGGTATTTACAATGTGGTGGGCGGCATTGTGGCAATGAGCGGCATTATGAATGGTGCCATGTCGGTATCCGCACAGCGCTATCTGACTTTTGAAATAGGACGCGGTGACCATGTGCGGCTGAAACAGGTATTTAACATGTGTGTTCTTATTTTCGCCCTGTTTTCTTTTATTACACTCATTTTGGCCGAGACCGCAGGACTTTGGTTTCTCAACAATAAGATGGTTATCCCTCCCGGCAGATTACCTGCGGCCAACCGGATATTCCAGTTCTCCGTCTTTGCCAGTATCGCTTCCTTGATGGTGATTCCGTACAATGCACTGATCATAGCCCGTGAACGGATGAATGTGTATGCATACATAGGCATATTGGAGGTTTTGCTGAAATTGGGAGTAGTTTATCTTCTTCTGATAATACCCGTAGACAGATTGTCGGTCTATGGATGCCTGATGTTCCTGAGCCAGGTGGTTGTGACAGGGGTATATGTTTCTTATTGCAGGAAGCGTTTCCCCGAATCCCGTTATCGTTTTTATTGGGAACGGCCGCTTTTTAAAGAGCTCGTTTCCTATTCCGGCTGGAATCTGTTTGGCTCTGCAGCCAGCTTGGTGAAAGGCCAGGGACTGAATGTTCTTCTCAACCTGTTTTTCAATCCGTCCGTCAATGCGGCACGGGGCATCGCCTACCAGGTTAATTCGGCCATCACACAGTTTTTTACCAACTTCTATACGGCCGTACGTCCCCAAATCACAAAATACTATGCACAAGGAAACCAAGAAGAGATGAACAGACTCGTTTTCAGGAGTTCCAGATTCTCTTTTTATCTGATCATGCTGGTATCCATGCCGGTTATTATCGAAACCCCTTACCTTATAAACCTTTGGTTGGGACAGTTGCCCGAATATGTAGTGCCGTTCACCCGGCTTGTCGTGGTCATTTCTGCCGTAGATGCAACTTCCGCTCCGTTGATGACGGCAGCTCATGCCACCGGGCGCATCCGGCTGTATCAGTCATTGGTTGGGACAATGACCCTGCTCAACATTCCCGTTTCTTATGCTTTCCTGCAATTCGGAACTTCGCCTTTGGCCGTGTTCCATGTGTCCCTGGTAATTTCAGTACTCTGCCTTTTTATGCGCTTGTGGATTGTGCACAGGTTGATGGCTTTCCCTGTCCGCAGCTACATCATACAAGTACTGGGCACTTCCATATCGGTATGCGTAGTATCCTCAATTGTCCCGTTAGCGGCATATCTATGGATGGAAGAAAACATTTTCAGTGTTCTGGGAGTCTGTCTGCTCTGCCTTGTTTCGAGTGCTGTTACCATTTATAGCATAGGGATGAATGGAGGTGAACGCCATTTTATCGTTGGAATAGTCAAAAAGAAAATATTACGTAAACAGGCTGAATATGATTGAATTGGCGAAATCCGATGTTTGCACAGGATGCGGTGCCTGCGCTTTCAAGTGTCCCAGTCACTGTATATCGATACAGGAAGACCGATACGGGACAGTGCTTCCCGTTATTGACGAAACTTCCTGTATAGAGTGCCATGCCTGTGAGAAGGTTTGTCCCATATTAGATCTTCCTTCCTTATATAGCTCCACAGCTGCTTATGCAGCATGGAGTACAGACCCAAGCGAACGCAAGACTTCCGCTTCCGGAGGGATAGCTATTGAAATGTACCGATATGCCATCCGGCAAGGATTTAAGGCTGTCGGAGCATCACAGAATGAAGATTTCTCTGTAACCCTTAAGATAGTATCTTCCATAGAAGAGCTTCCTCCCTTCAAAAATTCAAAATATGTATTCTGTAATACCCGTGAAGTATTTCCGGAAATAAGGGAAGAACTGAATACAGGGCAAAAAATAATTTTTATCGGACTTCCCTGCCAGGTTGCGGCAATAAGAAAATTGTTCCAGGATAACGAAAACCTGTTATTGGTCGATATTGTCTGTCATGGTGCTACGCCCTTTTTGTATTTGAAACAACATATTGATATGATTTCCAGACAGACAGGAAAGACAGCAAGCCGTATGTCTTTTCGTGATCCGGCATTTGCAACATGTACATACACATTTACCTTGTATGATGAATCGAATAGGTGTTTTTATGCAAAGCGTACCAAAGATGGTGACACCTATCAGTTTGGTTATCATAGAGCCGTATCATACAGGGAAAATTGCTTTCATTGTCGTTTTGCCAGACCGGAACGGGTTGGTGACATTACTCTGGCAGATTATCCTGGTCTGGGACTTTCCGCTCCTTTCCCGTACAGTAAAGAAAATATAAGCATGGTACTTGTCAATACGGAAAAAGGAATGGATTTTATGAAACAGATGGCAGGCCAGAAGCATATTTTTATGCTACAGCGCCCTTTGGAAGAACCTTTCAAACGAAATTCTCTGTTACGTTCTCCCTCTCCCAAGACTAAATACAGACGTGAGTTTGAAAGGGGAATAACAACGCATCAAGGAAATTTTGAGGCTGCTATAGCCTCCCCTCTCTCACACTATACTCAGGATATGAAAATAAGAAAACTGTTCTCTTTTCCTTTAAGAGTCGCACGTAAAATGAAAAATATACTCCTCCGTTGACATGAAAGCAGGAATCATAACCATTCACAATTCTCCGAATTACGGAGCTTGCCTGCAATCTTTTGCATTGTGGAAATATATAACCGGCCAAGGGGTAGATTGTGAAATTATAGATTTATACAGACCGTATCAGAAAGAATACATTCCCGGCAGAAAGATTGTTCCGATGCGAAAACAGAAACATATATTACCGGATACCATAAAACATGCCATAAAGAGACTGATTGGGAGAAACAAGGAACCGAAATATTTTTCAGACAGTGCAAAGGAAAAGTTTAAGAAATTCAATGCCCCGATAAAATTGTCGGGAACATATCGGGGAATCGACGAGCTTTATGCGAATCCCCCTTTATATGATTTGTATATATCGGGCAGTGATCAGGTGTGGAATCCGTCCCAACCTTATTGTATGGAGCCTTATTTCCTAACCTTTGCACCTAAAGACAAGGTCAAAATATCTTATGCAGCCAGCATAGGTCTTTCCGGCTTACGGGAAAATGAAAAGACAAAATTTAAGGAATGGCTTTCTGCATATACGGCGATTTCTGTACGTGAGAAACAGGGTAAAGCATTACCGGAATCGCCGGATTAGAGGTGGAGCAAGTGCCCGATCCGGCACTCTTGCTCGATGCAGAAGATTGGAAGAAATGGGCTGAATATCCGGCAACCAATGAACCGTACATTCTTTTGTTCACATTAAGCTACTCTCCGGAAATGGTGGAATACGGCAAACGGCTGGCCCAGGAAGCCGGAATGAAGCTGATTGTTCTGGGTATGATACAGCCCGATTGCAAGGATGGAAGTTACCTTCCGGTTACAGATGCCGGTCCACGGGAGTTTTTGGGTTATATAGCCAAAGCCAGAATGGTGATTACCGATTCTTTTCATGGTACGGTATTCTCCATCATTACAGGTGCAAATAATTTTTATACCTATATAGCACCGGCCAATGAAAGAGGAAACCGCATCCTTGACTTGCTGGATACTTTTGGATTACGTGACCATTTGCTTCCTGTCAATCTAAAAACCGGATACACAGAATTGAATACCCGAAAAATAGATCATAGCCTGCTGAAACAGATAATGAAAAAAGAACAGATGAAAGGACAGGAGTTTTTAAACAGGTACATCAAGCCATGAGCAAAGAACGCATACATTGGATTGACCGGAGCAAATGCCTGCTCATCTATCTGGTAGTAGTTCAACATTATGGAGGCATTCCTACATTGGCAGACAATTTTATCTGCGCATTCCACATGCCTGCATTCTTTATGATTTCAGGTTACTTGCATCGTCCTCTCCCCCTTAAAATTTCTTTGGTAAAAAACTTTAAGCGTCTGATCATTCCGGCATTGCTGTTTTCCATCCTTTGCTGGGGATTTACTTTCTGTATTATGTTACTGAAACACATTCCGTTTACGGTAGACGAGTATGTGTATAAGCCATTGCTCGGCATTATCCGTTATGACCGTCCGAATGTAACCCCACCATGTGGCGTCATTTGGTTTCTTCAGGTTCTGTTTATCGGTAAACTTTTGCTGGATGTTGTTGTGCAATGGGGCAACAAAGCAATATGGGCTGCCTGTTTGGTTTGTGCCGTAATGACCGGTATATGGTATGCCATGGGAATAGATGACAGATGTTACCTTTTCTTCCTTCAAAGGACTTGTGCAAGTTTTCCCTTCATTGCCTGGGGATATATGTGCAAAGAACAACAATGGTTCCGCCATCTTTTTGCGATAAAGCTCCTGCCCTATATTTTGCTTGTTCTATATATGGCAGGTGTCATTTATAACGGGCGCGTAGGTATTTGCTCATGGCATTTTGGCCGTAATGTGTTTTGGTATTATTCCATTGCATGGACTGGTTGTATAAGTTTCTTTTTAATTGTTAATAAATTCAAAATCGGGGGGGTAATTTGTTAATAAATATATCCAGTGGGACGATTGTCATCCTGTGTCTTCACCGTTTGATGATACCTTTTTTGACTCATTTCCATATTGATGCCTTTACGGGTTCTTTGGTTATATATGCCGCATGCTATCCGTTCATTTTATTCTTCAACAGATATATGCCCTGGTTTATAGGAAAATTTAAACAGTCATGAATATTGGCAATATAAAGGACTGTTACGGATGTGGCATATGCGCTATCGCCTGCGGACAACACATTATTGAAATCGCACTGAATGCCGATGGGTTCTATGAACCCCGCATTACAAACGGCGAACGGTGCACTAATTGCAGTTTGTGCATAGAGGTTTGTTCTTATTCGCACGACGGCTTGTCACTGACAGACGCCTGCATAAAGAGTTATGCAGCATGGAGCAAGGACAAGGATGTCAGACGGAAATGCAGCAGTGGCGGAATGGGGTTTGAAGTAGGCCGTACACTCATTGGTGAAGGATACAAGGTATGCGCTGTAAGGTATAATGCGAATCTGAACCGTGCGGAGCATTATATTGCATCCACCATCGGTGAACTGCTCCCCTCGATCGGTTCCAAATACATCCCAAGCTATACGGTAGATGGTTTCAAGGCGACAGCTAGAAAAGGGAAATATTTAGTAACGGGTGCGCCTTGCCAGATCGATTCTTTCCGGAGGTATCTGCAAAAGTTCGGAAAGGAAGACAATTTTGTGTTGTTGGACTTCTTTTGCCATGGTGTCCCCTCCATGCTGATGTGGGAGAAATATGTGGCATGGGCAGAGAAGAAGGTAGGCAAACTGACATCCGTTTCCTGGCGCAACAAGTCCACGGGCTGGCATGATTCCTGGGCAATGGTGATGGAGGGAAAGAAAAGCCTGACATCCCGATTATCACAAGGAGATATGTTTTACCGCCTGTTTTTGAGCGACACTTGCCTTGGTAAGGCTTGTTATGAAAAATGCAAGTTCAAGTATGACCGTTCATCGGCCGATATCCGTATCGGTGACTTATGGGGTAAGACATACACAAAGAATGAAGAAGGTGTCAGCGCAGCTATAGCGTTTACGCAGAAAGGGCATGAAGTGTTGCGCAGATGCAATTGCGAATGGGTGGAGCATCCGTTTGAGGTGGTGGCAGAAGAACAGATGAAAACGCCTCCTGCGTCCGGTTGGATTCATAAAAAGATCATGAGACTCCTGAAAGAGCAGCATCTGCAAATAGAAGACGTATTTGATAAACTGAACAACTATCTGTTTTGGAGAAAGCAAATGCAAAGATTGCTGCATCCAGGACGGACGATAAAGAACATGCTGAAAAGAATATGGGCAAGGTCGGTATAATAACCATGCATAGGGTCAGGAACTATGGTTCTGCATTACAGGCTTATGCTACACAGTATATGGTGGAGAAATTGGGATATGAGTGTGAAATCATAGACTACCAATATCCTAATGTTTACCAGTTTGAGCGAGGGTTCTATCACGACCCTGTTTGGAAATCTATAATAAAAAGCAATTTATGGTGGCTAAGACCCAAATGGAGAAAACATAATAAGCTCAAATATAAATTTAAACAATTTTACAAAGACTTCCTTAAACTCTCCTCTTTCTTCGATTCCCCCCAATCCATCCGGTCTACCCCTCCAGCCTATGATATCTATCTGACCGGAAGTGACCAGGTATGGAATCCCATACACTCTAAAGGTGACACCATCTTTTTACTGGATTTTGTAATCTCTAAGAAGAAGATAGCTTACGCAGCCAGCTTTGCTTCCGATAAACTGGAGGAACAGTTTGCAAATTCCTTCAAGCCCTTATTACAGCAGTATGAGGCAATCTCTGTTCGGGAATTCGGCGGAAAGAAAATTATTAAAGACTTGTTGGGAAAAGATGTCCCGGTTGTTTTAGATCCCACTTTATTACTTGGTGCGGATGAATGGAGCGGGCTCTCAGCGATGGGATCCGGGCATCCTTATCAGGGTAAGAAATACATACTGATTTACATGTTGGATTATGCATTCGACCCTTCTTCCGTGATATACGATATCATACGCAGGCTTCAGAAACAGACTTCGTATGAGATTATTTCCATTAAAAAGTTAGACAAAGATCGAATCACTTCATATAAAACAGTAGAGAAAGGCGGACCGTTGGAGTTCCTGCAACTGTTCAGGCATGCTTCCTATGTGGTTACTTCCTCATTTCACGGCACAGCTTTTGCCATCAATTTTGGAATACCTTTTTTCCCGGTTGTATCTCCTTCCTCAATAAGTGACGATCGGCAAATATCGTTACTGAGATCTTTGGGTATAGAAAAGTGTGCAATTCCGGCCGATGTGGATATGAATACCCTTAATCTGGATCGGATTGCGGAGATATCGCAGCAGGGATATAGCAGATTGCAAGAACTGAGAAAAGAATCCATTACTTGTTTGGCGCGAATGTTGTCAGGAAATTTACATTTATAAATAGTATGCAGCAGAGTAATAATAATTCATTCATTCCTGCGATTTATTTTGTCTCGTCAGTCAATGTAATATTTTCTCCATTCATAAAGGAATTGAATACTTATGTTGATGAATTGGCTGTTTTAATCCTATTCATAATAGGGTTTCCACAAGTTTTGAAATCGCAAAAAGGTAAAGAATTCTACATCGTATTAGGTATCTTATCTTTTTATTTATTCTACTCTTTGCTATTCGGACAGAACGTATATAAAGCTGTGATACTCGATTTTCTTCTGTTTTTAAAGCCATTTATCAGTTTTTTTATCCCATTGCTGATTTCTTTCCATATAACGAGCGAAATAAGGGAGGTGATGAAAAAGTTTTATTTCTTATGTGGCGTATTTTGTGTTCTCCAGTTACCATATATCGATAGTATTTATCCAAATACTACTTCCTATTACCAAAGTTGTATCTTTTGTGGTATATCGTATTTGTTGTTTTCGGAATTTTCCCGTAAAGACTGGTTCTGTTTCTTGATATTTTTAACACCAGGTTTAGCTTCTATAAAAGCTAAATTTTTTACTGAGTATATATTTGTTGTATATGTTTTATTCTTTATGAATTCAAAGATAAAACTCAATATGAAGTGGGTAATTATTATCAGTCTCATAGCTTGTTTGTCCATCTATGTCAGTTGGGAAAAATTCAGTTTCTATTTTATAGATGGAGTTAAACACAAACTTCCCCGATCGATGTTTTATGCTTTAATTCCGCAAGTCTTAACAGACTACTTTCCTTTAGGTCCGGGATTTGGAACATTCAATACAGAAGGTGCTGCAAGATTCTATTCTCCCTTGTATCTAAAATATCATGTTAATCATATTTTTGGGATGCGTATGATTGATCATCATTCAAGTTCTAATTGCCTGCTTGACACTTTCTATCCAGCTCTTGCACAATTTGGAATCCTAGGTTATGTGTTTTATATTAAGTTTTGGATGCGAAGATGGAAAGAATCTCTGCTCTTGAAGTGGAATACTTATAAATTATTTATCATCATATTCTTCATAATGGCAATGGAGAATTTGGCAGCTAATAGCTTTACCGGACCAATGGGAGTGCCATACATGATGATATTGGGGATAATATTAGGACAAAAGGAGTATAAATACCCATGGATACTACGACCAAAAAAGATAATGGAATGAAGCCCAAGGTTTCAATTATCGTCCCCTGTTATAATGTGGAAAAATATCTGGATCAATGTATGAACAACCTTGTGAACCAATCTTTACAAGAGATAGAGATTATTCTGGTAGATGATGGTAGTCCTGATCGCGTACCCGAAATGTGCGATGAGTGGGCGATGAAAGATAATCGAATAAAAGTAATTCACAAAAAAAATGAAGGACTCGGGTATGCGAGGAATAGTGGGCTGGAAATAGCTATGGGTGAATATGTGACATTTGTAGACAGTGATGACTATGTTGCTACGGATACATATAGGATAGCATATGAAGAAGCGCAGAAAGCAAATGCATGTGCTGTGTTTTTTGGTATACAAAATGAATACAAAAAAGGTAAATGGTCGATACAAAAAATATATGAAAAACAAATATGGGAAGGAGAACAAGTAACAGATTATATACTTGATATGATTGCCTGTGCTCCATATGTGAAAGAAGAACGAAAATGGTATATGTCTACCTGTTGTGGCATTTATCGGCATTTCATTATTAATGAAAACAATGTACATTTCCTTTCTGAAAGGGATTATCTGTGTGAAGACCTTCTTTTTAACATTTCTTTTCTTGGATATGCGAACAAGATTATTTACGTGCCTAAGACGCTATATTATTATTGTTTGAACTCAAGCTCAATAACCACAACTTTCCGAGTAGATACATATGACAGGCTTTTATGCCTATATAAACTGCTTATTCAAAAAACGGTTGAAATAAAAGGTAGCAGGGAAAGAGTTGACAGATGTTTCATTGGCATTGCGCGAGTATATATAGTAGCTCTTGTCACTTCACATCACAATAGGAAAAGAACAATGTTGAATAGAGTACTTAATGACGGGATTTGGGATGAATTAAGAGTCCGTTATACCCCCAATTGGCTTCCTCTGTATCAAAATGTGTTTTATCGATTGATTCTTGGAAAATATTCCAGATTATTAATGGGTTATGTATACTTGGCAAGTATAATCCGGAATCATTTTATAAAGAAAAGATGAGAGCGGAGTATGATGCCTAGCGTGATTTTTCTGCCATTAGATTGATAAACCGCACGCACAAGGAGAGTCCATGGCTCTCTATCTCTCCACACGCCAGAGGGACAGTTATATCAAAGAAATCCATGAGAGACTATTTCCTTACGCAAATGCAATGAAGAAGCTGCATGGGTAGTAAGCCAAAGATAAAGATGATTAAACCGGATATTTACGACATGGACGGACTGATCGACGCACGCTTCGGCAAAGAGGGTACACCGAGAGTGCAAGCAGAAGAACGCGCTAATGCTTTCTATACCAGCGTAGTGATTGAGGAAGCGCGCAAGAAAGTTAAAATAGCAAAGCGGAACTTGCACGGTGCATCGGTGCAGACCGTGCATATATAACACGTATAGAAAGCGGACAGACAGAATCGAAAGTTTCTACATTCTATCGCATAGCCGCTGCGTTGGGTTGCTTTGTCGGGCTTACTTTCCCCGTTGGTTGATACTCTGCACTTTCGTAACTTCGTGCTGCTTATAGGTAAATATTTTTTTGTATAAGTGAAAAATACATCAGAATTCATAAGCGTATGAAAATCTTATTGGCAAATAAATTCTATTACCGCCGTGGAGGAGACTGCATATATACCCTTAACCTGGAAGAAGGATTGAAAGCACACGGACATGATGTGGCTGTGTTTGCCATGCAGCATCCGGAGAATCTGCCAACCCCATGGGGCAAATATTTTCCAAGTGAAGTAACATTCAAATTATCATCTAATTTATTAGAGACACTTGTCCGGCCGTATGGCTTAGGAGAAGTAAAACGAAATTTCAACAAACTGTTAGATGATTTTTGCCCGGATGTGGTTCATGCCAATAACATACACAGCCAACTCTCTCCTGTTATCATGGAACTGGCAAAGAAACGGGGGATACAAACAGTATGGACTTTGCACGACTACAAATTAGTATGTCCGAGATACGATTGCCGGAAAGATAAAAGTGTTTGTGAACTATGCTTTTCGGACAAAACAAGAAGCAGGCATAAGGCTTTGAAGAATTGCATAAAAAACAAATGTATAAAAAATTCTATTATCGGATCACTGATTGGATATGGGGAATCGTTGTGTTGGAGTCCTGACCGCCTGCAAAATGTCACAAATGCTTTTATATGCCCCAGCCGTTTCCTGGCCGATAAGCTGGAAGGAAGCGGCCTTTTTCCTTCAAAGATGCATGTCCTTCATAATTTTATTGATGCAGGAAAATGTCGTATGAATGCCTTCGGTAAAGATGATTATTATTGTTATGCGGGACGGTTGGCTGAGGAAAAAGGAGTGAAAACTTTGATTGAGGCTACCAACAGAATTTCCCGATATAAACTTATTGTCATCGGAGAAGGAAGTATGTCGGGCGAACTGCAAGGTTTGGCTATGGATCATGTAACGTTTACAGGACGAATGGAATGGGAAGAAATAAAACAAACGGTGGGCAAGGCGCGTTTTACGGTAATCCCATCCGAATGGTATGAAAATTGTCCCTTGTCGGTCATCGAATCCCTGTGTTTAGGTACCCCTGTATTGGGGGCACGAATCGGCGGCATTCCGGAATTAATAGATGAACCCCATACAGGTTTGACGTTTGAAAGCGGGAATGTCAATGACCTGGCATGCAAAATAGAACAGATGTTCGGTATGAATTTCCCGTACGAAGACATCGCAGCAACATCCCGGCGCAAATTTGATGCAGAATCATACTACACCCAACTAATGAATATATATAACCCATGCAGCTGAATACAAATAACATTCCTTTCCCCACCGATGCCAGCATAATCCTGACCTACCGTTGCCCGATGCGGTGCAAGATGTGCAATATCTGGAATCATCCGACAGAAAAGAGCAAGGAATTGGTTGCCGATGATTTGAAGATACTTCCACGCCTGAAATTCATCAATCTAACCGGAGGAGAACCTTTTATCAGGGAAGATCTGGAACAAATTGTGAAAGAGTGTTACAGACACACGGACCGGATCGTGATTTCTACTTCCGGCTGGTTCGAGGACCGGGTGATTGCATTGGCAAAGAAGTTCCCCCGTATCGGTATCCGCATCAGCATAGAGGGACTGAGTGACAAAAACGACGAACTTCGGGGACATGCCGGAGGTTTCGACAAAGGACTCCGTACCTTGCTTACCCTGAAAGAGATGGGATTGAAGGATATCGGTTTCGGTTGTACCGTATCCGACAGCAATTCCAGGGACATGCTTTATCTCTATCGGTTGAGCAAGTATATGGGGCTGGAATTTGCTACCGCAGCTTTCCATAATTCCTATTATTTCCATAAGAGCGATAATGTCATTAAAAACAAGGCCGAAGTATGCCATGATTTTGAACAGTTGATAGCATGGCAGTTGAAAGAATGGCATCCTAAAAGCTGGTTCCGCGCATGGTTTAACATGGGACTGATCAATTATATAGAAGGTGGCCGGCGTATGTTGCCATGTGAAGCCGGAACAACAAACTTCTTCATCGACCCGTCTGGCGAGGTATACCCCTGTAACGGTATGGAGGAAAGGTATTGGATGGAGTCCATGGGAAATATTCACCATGTTACGGACTTTACAATCTTATGGAACAGCCCCCAGGCCGGGAAAGTCCGCTCCAGCGTACAGCGGTGTCCGAAAAATTGCTGGATGGTAGGTACGGCCAG
>URJC01000045.1 GCA_900548135.1 uncultured Odoribacter sp.
ACACATAGCGGGTTTCATTCACAATAGCTTTGTAATCGTCCAGTTTCAGACTTTGCATAGCAGCCGGATCCTGCCGCACTCCTCCCCGCATATCCGCCCCGGGATGAATCATGATCATATTAGACCCCATTTCGGAAATCTGAGCCCGGATGCTACGCTTCGACCCCTGACCAATAGCCAGCATTGTAATCACCGAAGCCACTCCAATGATAATTCCCAACATGGTCAGGAAACCTCTCATTTTATTATTTCCCAAAGCCCGTAAGGCTATTCTGAATAAATTTGTAAAATTCATAACTTCAAATTAACGATGAATAATGAATACTTCCCTTCATTTTCAGTCTTCTGTTTTTGGTAAAGCTGCCAGCGTGTCTTTTGCCGAAGCAATCTGCCCATTCCGGGTATCCTGGATCACATGCCCGTCTTTCAGCACAATTGTACGGCTGCTGTAGGCCGCCAATTCCGGATTATGGGTCACAAAAACGATTGTACGGCCACGGGCATGCAACTCCTGAAACAAAGTCAGGATTTCAAAAGAAGTGCGGGTATCCAGGTTTCCGGTCGCTTCATCAGCTAAAATCAAGACCGGATCATTGACCAAAGCCCGGGCAATTGCTACCCGTTGCTGTTGCCCTCCGGACATCTGATTGGATTTATGGTAGAGCCGTTCACTCAAGCCAACAGCCTCCAAAGCCTCAATCGCCCTTTTTTCCCTCTCTTTTGAAGAAACTGCCGAATTATACATCAAGGGTAACTCTACATTCTCTATAGCCGTAGTCTTGGGCAACAAATTATAGGACTGAAATACAAACCCAATCTTATGATTCCGCAATTCTGCCCGGTCATTTTTACCCATTTCCCGTACCGAATATCCATCTAAACGATACTCTCCGGATGTTGGAGTATCCAAACATCCCAACAGATTCAATAAAGTAGATTTCCCGGATCCGCTTGTACCCATGATTGTTACAAATTCCCCATTCTGAATGGTAAATGATACTCCCCGCAATGCATGCACGGTCTCACTTCCTACCAGAAAATCCCGTTTTATATCCTTCAATTCAATAATTGCATTCATCATTTCAGTCCCAGTTTTTACTTCTTACTTCTCTTATTGTCTCCAGGACGTTTAGGCATGAACGGACTGGACTCAGTCTCTCCTCCTTCAGGGGCAGCAATAGCTTGCCTGCTACCGGTCTCCATTCCAATGATCACCTCTTGTCCTTCTGTCAAACCTCCTGTCACCTCAACCATTGAGCTGGTTGTAGTTCCGGTTTGGATTTCAACCTCCTGCAAAGCCTCTCCATCCTTTATCCATACAGTTTTTTGTAAGGCCGGATTATCAACATGTATCGGCTTCAAGGTAATGCCGCTGGCTTCTGCCATGGCCTGATCCGGTACAAATTTCAAGGCCTTCGGTGAAATCGTCAGCACATTATTTTTTTCAAGATTATAAATAGAAACCGTTGCAGTCAAACCTGGTTTCAATTTCAAATCGGGATTCGGAGCACTGATAACCACTTCATATGTCACAACATTCGATTCAACCGTAGCTTCCAAACGGACTTGTGTCACCCGGCCTTCAAAAATATCTTCTGAATAAGCGTCCACTCCAAAAGTAACCCGCTGCCCAACTTCCACCTTTCCTATATCTGCTTCATCCACATCTGCGATTACCTGCATTTCTGTCAAATCTTTTGCAATGGTAAACAGCGTCGGAGTTTCAAAACCCGCAGCAACCGTCTGCCCTTCCTCCACTTCACGGCTAATGACAACTCCGTCTATCGGGCTGGTGATCACAGCGTATCCCAGATTACGTCTCACTTTAATAATATCGGCCTTTGACTTCTCATAAGTACTCTTAGCTTTTTCATAATTATAGGTTGCCGTTTCATAATCACTGTCACTGATCAATTTTTTCTCAAACAGTACCTTACTCCGTGCATAATTTTTCTGTTGATAGTCATACTCTGCCTTCGCATTATTCAACTGGGCTTCCTGAGACTCCAATTCTGCCTGTAGGGTGACTTTATCCATCTCAGCAATCAGTTGGCCTTTCTTTACAACACTGTTGTAATCAACATATATCTTATCAATAATCCCAGACACCTGTGTACCCACATCTACTTTAGTCACCGGTTCCACAGTACCTGTCGCAGAAACTGCATCCGACATGGAGCTACGGACAACTTTTGATGTCTGCCAGTCGATTTTCCCTTTTGAAGAACATCCGTGGAAACAATAGGAACATACTCCCAAAACAAGTAGCAGTCCACCGATAGTTACAAGTCTTTTCTTTTTCATATCTTTAATTGTTACAAAGTTTGCTGCATGTATGTATCACTCAATCCGAATTTCTTTTCCCTGATAGAAATTCAACAGTTGCATGTTCAGTATCGCCATGTATTTTGCCTGGCTTACTTCCAGTCGGGCAGACATCAGATTATTCTTTTCCGTCAACATCTCCAGGGTATTTTTCATTCCTAAAAAAAACTGTTCTTGTATCAGATTAAAAGATAATTCAACAGCTTTCAGGTTTTCTTGTGCAGAACGGAAACGATCCTGTGCAGACACTGCATCCTGATATACAGTTTCAATGGATTTCAATAAATCCTTCTGTACATTTTCGTAATTCAATTCTGCATTTTCAATATTCAATTTAGCAAGGTTCACAGCAGTCTTATTAGAACGGTTACTGAAAATGGGAACACTCAGTGTCAGACCAATATTTTCACTCCAATTATGTTTCAACTGACTGGACCAGTTACTTCCGGATGCGTGACTTGTCCCTAAGCCTGCTGACAATCTTAAACTAGGCAGATAACCAGCCCAGGCTTTCTGCTTCTCCAAACTGGCAACTTTGATATTCAGTTGATTGTATTCAATTTCCGGCATCACTTTCAAAGAAGTCAGATACACACTTTCTTTTGAAGGTAACAGGCTCAACACTTCTTCATCCGTCAATTCAGGTAAAATCAATTCCATTTGGTCATTAATCCCCAACTCCAGTAACTGTTTTAAGTCTAAACGTGCATTTGCCAACGAAGTCTGTGATACCACCAATTGATATTTATCTGAAGTATATTGCGATTCCAGCTGTGCAAAATCAGCCTGCGACAATGAACCGGCATTCATCAATTCTTTTCCCCTGTCACGTTGCGCCTTTGACACCTCCACCGTATTTTCATTAATCCTGACATTTTCTTCTGCATACAATATCTGAACAAAAGCCTGGGTTATAGCCAATTCAATATTATTTTCAGACTCTTTGATCGTCAATTCCTGTACTTGATTCTGTAACCCCAACTGTTGCAAGTTTTTCTTCAGCTTACCTCCCTGAAAAAGCATAACAGAAGAATTCAGGTCATAACTCCCCGAATAAGAATTTTTATCTCCAGCCTCCGGACGGGGACGGTTAATGTAATTATGCCCGGAAGAAAATGCCAGGGAAGGCAAACGTTGTGCCTTCGCTTCCTCCGTATTCTCTAAACTTTCATTCAGAGCTATCCGGCTTTTCTGAATCTGAATATTGTGTTTACGGGCATACTCTATGCACGACCTTAAATTCCAGGACTCAGGCTTTTCCTGTGACCAGGCGGCTAATGAAAACAAACAAAATAGCGCCAATGTCCAACTTCTTACACATGTTATCATATCTGATGGTTTTATTCATGATTTCATTTCTTTACCCCTTCTCTTTCATTTTCACGCTACAAATCTATTTACTCTCCGTTTTTCCAACAACTTTAATATACGGATACCCCATTCTTTCCGACAAAACCCCTCCTTTTTTCGACCAACATTTCTATATTCTTTTACCGCTCCCCCGATTAATGGCATCTTTTTTGTTGTAATTTTGCACATCAGAACACTATTTAAAACTTATTTCTATGAAACTGAAACATTACCTGTGGGCAGTCCTTTGCTCAGGATTTCCTTTATATAGTGTTGCCCAACCGGCCAATACTGTTTCCAATGAAAACAGTGAATTTGTACCATTTGGTAACATGGATAAATGGATGGTACGGGTAGTAAACGAGTCATTTGTGATCGGAGGAAATACTAAATTTTTGTATGAAATTGCCGAAGGTGACACTTTAAAAGACAATACTCCTTATAAAAATACCACCTCTCCCTGGGGCACTTCTACCGTCATGGCAAAAGTCAGCGGCATTTATAAAGCCAGTGTTACCATCTTCCCGGAAAAAAGGGACAGTGGTTACTGCGCCCGTCTGGAAACCCGCATGGAACATGTCAAAGTGTTAGGATTAATCAATATATCAGTTCTCGCTACAGGAACAATCTTTATGGGAGAAGTGATTGAACCTGTCAGGGATACAAAAAATCCGCAAAGTAAATTAAACAATAACATTCCATTCACGAAACGCCCTCAAGCGTTGGAATTTGATTATAAAGTATATCCCGGAGGTGAACAAATAAAAGCCACCGGATTCAGCCGTATTACTAAAATTCCGGAACAAAATAATGCAGAAGCTTGTTTGCTATTACAACACCGATGGGAAGACGAAAAAGGAAATATTTTCGCTAAACGGGTGGGCACAGCTTACGAACGTTATAATCAAGAAGTCAAAGAATGGCAGAACGGACACCGGATTACAATCCATTACGGAGATATTACCGGTCAGTCTTTCTTCCAACCTTATATGGGACTGACTGAAGGAGAAAATACACAATATTGTCAAAACAGCAAAGGGGTAATGGTGCCTATTCAGGAAATAGGCTGGGCTGAACCGGACACCACACCAACCCACATCATCCTGCGCTTTTCTTCCGGTCACGGAGGGGCCTACATCGGTACACCAGACGCCAAATTCTGGATCGATAATGTCAAACTCATTTACTAAATGACACAGAGGGATTCCCTCTGTGTTCTTTCAATGCCTGTACCATCATTCGGGCAAAACGGTCTGAAGCCCCGGCAGTCCCCAAACGCCGGATTATTTCATCATAATTACGTAACATTTTTTCCCGCTCCCGCTCGCTATAAAGAATACGTGACAATTCATTCAATACATTCCGTTCTGTTAAATGTTGCATCATTAATTCTTTAACCACTTCTCCTCCAAAAATCAGATTTACAAGGGAAATATATTTCACTTTTACGAAGGTTTTGAACAAGTAGTAGCTGAAACGACCTCCTTCCCCACTATAACAAACCACTTGTGGTGTTTTCAGAATAGCAGTTTCCAGTGTTGCTGTTCCGGAAGTTACCAGAGCAGCTTTCGCCTGGCTCACCAACCGATAGGTTTGTCCATATAAAATTCTCACCTGCCTGCCATTCAAATAAGGAGCATAATCCTCATCTTTCATCGAAGGAGCACCCGCAATGATAAACTGATAATCAGGGAAATGCTCGATCATCTTCAGCATGGTCGGCAAGACATATTTCAATTCCTGGCTACGGCTTCCCGCCAACAAAGCAATAATTGGTTTATCAGGCAACTGCATAGCCTGAATAAAATCAGCAAAAGACTCTTTTTGGTAAGGCCTACCCGCAATTGCATCCACCAAGGGATTTCCTCCATAATAAACGGCATAATTGTATTTCCTGTAAAATTCCGTTTCAAAAGGAAAGATCGTATACATCCGGTCGACATATCTTTTAATTTTTTTTACCCGGCCTGTATTCCAGGCCCACAATTTAGGCGAGATATAATAAAACACTTTCAGTCCGATACTTTTCGCAAAACGGGCAATCCGCAGGTTAAAGCCGGCATAATCTACCAGAATCACCACATCGGGGCGCCATTTCCGGATATCCTCACAACACAAGCGGATATTAGCCTTAATCTTATCCAGATTTTTTAAGACTGTTATAAACCCCATGACAGCAGTATCCTTGTAATGCCTGACGATCTCAGCACCGGCATCACGCATAAAATCACCTCCCCAGCCACGGACTTCCGCCTCTGCATCCTCTTTTTTCAACCCTTTTATCAAATTGGAGGCATGTAAATCCCCGGAAGCCTCACCTGCAATAATATAATAACGCATAAAAATCGTTTTATTGATTATCTGAAAACAAAAATAGCAAATTACAGGCCAAATCATTACTTTTGTCAACGATCATACTAAAATTTAATTTTAGTGTGCTGGAATTTTTCAACCGCAAGCACATTAATATACAGCATAAAATATGAACCTGGCAGGGAAGAAAGTAGCCTATATCACTTTAGGATGCAAACTGAATTTTTCTGAAACTTCAACAATAAAACACAGTCTGGAAAAAGCCGGAACAATGACAGCCGGCGAAAAAGACGATGCGGATATTTTTGTCATCAATACCTGTAGTGTCACAGACATGGCAGAAAAAAAAGGCCGTCAACTCATCCGGAAGATTATACATCATCATCCGGAAGCCTATATTGTTGTCGTTGGATGTTATGCCCAACTCCGTGCAAAAGAAATTATGGCCATCGAAGGAGTTGATCTGGTTTTAGGCGCAGGAGATAAATTCAACGTCGCACATTATTTACAACATCTTGAAACAGTACAGCAGCATGATCCCCATTCCTGCGATGTCTTTAAATTAGCCGATTTTGATTTGGCTTATTCTTTTGGCGACCGGACCCGTTGTTTTCTTAAAATACAGGATGGATGTGATTATTTCTGTACTTACTGTACCATTCCATTTGCCCGCGGACGTAGCCGGAGTGCAACAATCCTACAAATCAAAACAGCTATCCGGGAAGTGGCAGCAAAAGGAATTAAAGAAGTTATTCTAACCGGAGTAAACACAGGCGATTTCGGACGCGGAGGGGATGAAAAGTTCCTGGACCTGATCAAAGAACTGGACCAAACGGATGAAATCAAAAGATACCGCATATCATCTGTAGAACCCAATTTATTGACCGACGAAATCATTGAATTTGTTGCCAGGTCCCGTCACTTCATGCCTCATTTTCATATTCCCCTGCAATCAGGCAGTAATGAAGTCCTGAAATTGATGCACAGACGTTACTCCCGGGAATTATTTGCAGAGAAAATCAAGAGGATAAAATCCTTACTACCGGATGCATTCATTGGTGTAGATATCATTGTTGGCATGCGGGGAGAAACCGAAACCTTTTTCCAGGATTCCCGGGATTTTATCGCAGCTCTTCCCATCTCCCGCCTGCACGTGTTCCCCTATTCAGAACGTCAGGGAACCAAAGCCCTCGACATCCCGTTCGTTGTCTCACAGGAAGATAAACATCAGCGGGTAAGCGAAATGCTGCAGATCTCAGAACAGAAACTGACTCAATTCTACCATCAATTTGCAAGTCAGACGCGCCCTGTCTTGTTCGAAGACAATAAAATCGGAAAATACATCTGTGGATTTACTGACAATTACATAAAAGTACAATACCCGTATGATTCTCAATTAGCCAACCAAATCATCCCGGTTACATTGGACTCACAAACAATATGCATGGATGAATAATCAGATAAACATAAATCATTATTTTCTGAAGACCAAAACAAACACAAGCCTAATAATCAGGTTACCTGTATTTATTGATTCTAATTAACAATATTTAATTAGTTATGCGAATATAATTTCTTACCTTTGTATAAGAATCAATTTCATAGTTTGTTTCTGTTTAGGGTTAGTAATGTAAGTCGCCATCATTAGTTTGGTGACTTACTTTTTTATTTCATACAATATTTATAATTTTGTCCCGACAGAATTACATGAACAAACACAATGCAAATATTAATCACCGGCTGTGCCGGATTTATTGGCTATCATCTTTCAAAAACACTTTCCACGCAAGGAGTCACAGTTTATGGTATAGATTCACTCAATCATTACTATGATATAACGCTTAAACATGCCCGACTTCGGGAATGTGGAATTCAAAACGTATCTTATGGCCGGGAAAAAAACTCAGCACTTTATCCCTCTTTCCGGTTTCAGCAAATCGATTTAAGTGATAAAGAAACCTTAGAAAATATTTTTCAATCCAATCATTTTGATTGTATCGTCAATTTGGCAGCACAGGCAGGAGTTCGTTACAGCCTGACTCATCCCGAAACCTACATAGAAAGTAATATTGCAGGTTTTCTGAACTTACTGGAACTTTGCCGGCAGTATCACTGTAAGCGACTGATCTACGCCTCATCTTCTTCTGTCTATGGCAATTGTCAAGAGGTGCCTTTCAAAGAAAGCTGCCGCGTAGACCACCCGGTCAGTATTTATGCCGCAACGAAAAAAACCAATGAACTGATGGCATACACCTATTCATGGCTTTACCAGATACAAACCATAGGACTCCGTTTCTTCACCGTTTACGGCCCTTGGGGACGCCCCGATATGGCCCCCATTTTATTTGCCCGTTCCATCCGGGATAAACAACCCATCAAGGTTTTTAATAATGGTAATCTATCCCGGGATTTCACATATATTGATGACATTATTGAAGGAATTATCAAGATTATCAATCGCCGGGAACTCGTCCGCGAAGATACTCCGGGAGTACCTGCTGTAATATACAATATCGGACACGGCTCACCGGTTCGCCTAATGGATTTTATCCACCTGCTGGAGGAAAACCTGGGCCAGAAAGCCCAAAAAGAATTTGTCGGAATGCAGCCCGGAGATGTTTACCAGACCTGGGCCGATACTTCCAGATTAAGGGAAGATTATAATTATACTCCTGCAACTTCATTGGAAGAGGGTATCAAACAATTTGTAGAATGGTTTAAAACCTTTCATTTCTAGTAAATGCATACAACTATTTTTAAATCGCCCATCCGGCATTTTATAAAGGCAAAAATCAATGGAGGTGCAGTGCTTCTTTTTGTAGCTCTGGCAGCTATGATCATAGCCAACACCTCCCTCCGGGATGCTTACGATAGCTTTTTTGCCAAAGAGATTATACTTCAATTCGGCGATATAAATCTATTTCATGTACACGGTAACAATATGACCTTTATGTCATTGATCAATGATGCTTTAATGGCTATATTTTTCTTTTCCGTCGGTCTTGAAATTAAACGGGAACTGCTAGTGGGGGAACTTTCTAATCCCCGCAAAGCTTTACTTCCTGTTATTGCAGCTTGTGGCGGTATGATTGTTCCGATTGTAATCTTCACGGCCATTTGTCCGGAAGGAACAGCCAGTCAAGGGGCTGCAATTCCTATGGCCACGGATATCGCCTTTTCACTGGGAGTTTTATCCCTATTGGGAAAAAAAATACCGTTAAGCCTGAAAATTTTTCTGACAGCTTTTGCTGTAGTCGATGATATTGGTGGAATCATGGTCATCGGGGCTTTCTATAGCAGCGATTTGGTTACTTCTTATCTTCTATGGGCTTTATTGTTCATATTCCTTCTTTTCATTGGAGGGAAATTAGGCATTAACAGTAAGTTATTTTATATTTTCTTTGGTATCATTGTCTGGTATCTTTTCCTGAATTCCGGAATTCATCCCACGATTTCAGGAGTGATTGTCGCTTTTACTGTCCCGGCACGACCTATTATGAACATCTATAAATACATTGGTGAAATTCGGGAAAGTCTCAAAAAATTACCAGAGATGAATCGTACCAACGATAATAAATATATGTTAAGTAATTCAGAATTATCCATTTTGCGGCATGTTGAATCAGCCTCCGATAAGGTCATCAGTCCTCTGCAATCCATGGACGATAACCTGCAACCTCTGGTAAACTATATAGTCATGCCACTTTTTGCATTTGCCAATGCCAGCATCACTTTCACCAACTTCACCCCATCTGATTTAGGAGGCGTGACTCTTACGGTATTTATAGCTTTGGTATTAGGAAAACTCATCGGTATTTTTTCCTTCACCTGGATTGCCGTAAAATACAAATGGCTGAACATGCCCGATCACATGAATAACAAAAGCTTGTTCGGAGTTGCCATGCTAGGTGGAATTGGATTTACTGTTTCTCTTTTTATTGCCAACCTATCCTATGCCGGTCTGCCAGAAGTAGGAAGTACTCTTTTAAATCAAGCTAAAATGGGCATCATCGGCGGATCTCTTTTTGCCGGAACCTGCGGTTATCTGATCTTAAATTACGTTTTCAAGAAAAAAACAACAGAGAATTAAAATTTCTTTGATCACATAAAATAATAAAATATAAGGAATATGAAGACAACATGTATAGCAGTCATTCTTATCATACTCATATTATTATCGGGTTGCAAGCACCAGCAAGAACCTGAGCGACAAGTAGTGACTGTAGAAAAAGTAGGTACCGATGACGTAGAAATTTACGGAGAATATGTGGGACAAATCCGGGCCAAGAGTTTTGTGGAGATTCGGGCACGTGTGGAAGGGTACCTTGAAGCCATGCTTTTCGAAGAGGGGAGGCGCGTGAAACGGGGACAACCTCTATTCAAAATAAACAGTGATCTTTATAAAGCCCGCGTAGACAAGGCCCGGGCACAATTAGCCAAAGACCAGGCACAAGAAGCCAAATCCGCCCGTGACGTAGAGCGCCTGCGCCCCCTATACGAACAAAAAGCCGCCAGCCAGCTCGACCTGGACAATGCCATCGCGGCATACGAGAGCGCTAAGGCCAACGTGGCTATGAGCAAAGCCGACTTAACGCAGGCAGAAATGGAATTGGGGTACACCACGGTAATATCCCCCATCGACGGATACATCAGCGAGCGTAACGCAGACATCGGCACCCTCGTGGGACCCGGTGGTAAATCACAATTAGCCACCGTCGTGGAAAGTGATGAAGTGCTGGTAGATTTCAGTTTGCCTGCATTGGACTATTTGCGTAGTCAACAACGCAACGTGACACTGGGCGAGAAGGACGCAAACCGCTCCTGGCAACCGAACGTGACGATTACACTGGCAGACAACTCCATCTACCCGATGACGGGTATCGTGGACTTTGCCGATCCGCAGGTAAATCCGCAGACGGGAACCTTCGGTGTTCGTGCAAAGCTGCCCAACCCGGACCGGAAGTTATTGCCCGGACAGTTCACAAAGGTAAAATTATTATTAGACGTACGGGAAAATGCGCTGGTCGTTCCCAGCAAGGCCGTCATCATCGAGAAAGGTGGTGCATTTATCTATGTCGTGCGAAAAGACAGTACGGCTGAAAAACGCTTCATCGAGATCGGACCGGAAGTGAACAACACAACCGTGGTAGAACGTGGTTTGGGTCCCGACGAGTTAGTTGTAGTGGAAGGTTATCACAAACTAACCCCCGGAACTTTGGTAAAACCCGTCTCAGAAGAAGCTAAAAAAGAGGAGGACGTACAATGATGAAACCAGGGTTCTTTATTGACAGGCCGATCTTCTCGGCCGTACTTTCTATACTCATCGTACTGGTAGGCTTCATCGGCTTGACGTTGTTACCTATCGACCAGTACCCGCAAATCACGCCCCCCGTGGTGAAAATTTCAGCCTCCTATCCGGGAGCAAGTGCCGTGACCGTATCCCAGGCCGTAGCAACCCCTATCGAGCAGGAATTGAACGGTACCCCCGGTATGCTCTATATGGAATCCAGTAGTTCCAACTCGGGAGGGCTTAGTATCACGATTACGTTCGACATCTCTACTAATGCCGAATTGGCCGCTGTAGATATACAGAACCGGGTAAAACTGGCCGAATCACGCCTGCCCTCTGAAGTGATCCAGAACGGTATCAAGGTAGAAAAACAATCTGCCAGCCAGTTGATGACGCTGGCCCTGACCTCCAAAGACCCGCGGTTCGACGAGATATACCTCAGCAACTTCGCCACGATGAATGTGCTCGACGTGCTGAAACGTATCCCCGGCGTAGGACGGGTTT
>URJC01000046.1 GCA_900548135.1 uncultured Odoribacter sp.
CAAAAGACGAATACAATCCCATAAAAGCACCGTAAATCTCACCAATAGAAGAATAGTGATCTTCTGCTTTTAACTTCATATCTGAATCCGCTTCAAGCAATTTTTCACAGGACAACATGGATAGTGCCAAAATTATCACTGCCAATTTTTCAAAAAATAATTCTATTTTCATCTTTCTTCTGTTTTCAACGTTAGAAACCAAGGCGGATACCTAATTTAAATGTAGTAGCTCCCGGTACTTTTCCATAGTCTACCCCCAACATATAATGATCATAAGAATAAGCAAATTCCGGATCACATCCCAGGTATTTAGTCCACGTAATCAGGTTATCAGCCGATAGATATGCCTGTACTTTCCGGAAAATCCATAACTTGTTCGGATACTCGTAATTTAAGGTTAGATTCTTCAATTTCAGGTATGACCCATCTTCAATCCAACGGGATGAAAAAGTACTATTACCCATAGGATCACCATATACGGCACGCGGTACATCAGTTTGTTGTCCTTCATATCTCCAGGCCGACAATACAGCCTGAGTCTGACCGAAATAATCTTTCATACTTTCCCCCTGCCGGCGGACAGCATTGTAAATATCATTACCATAAGAATAGGTAAACCGTGCATTCAGAGTAAAATTCTTGTAGCGGAATGAGGTATAAAATCCTCCATAGAAATCAGGAGTAGCATCTCCCAGAATCACCCGGTCATCCTGATTGATCACACCATCTTTATTCTGATCCATAAAATGCATATCTCCGGCAGCATAGTTCAAGCCTTTATAATTCTTCAGATCAGCAGCTTCAGCTTCTGCCGTCGTAGAAAATACTCCTTCAGCCTGCAAGCCATAAAAAGCATAAGGACTTTCCCCAACCCGGGTAATGATTTGTCCACCATCCGTTAAAGTAATCACCGATTCGTTCGATCCTCCCAACGCTTTTATTTCCGCCTTATTCCGGGATAGGGTTGCCCCTAATGCCCACTCAAAATTCCCTTTCCGCAAAGCCACCGCATTCACGCTCAACTCAATTCCTTGATTTATCATACGTCCCGAATTAATATAACGGAACTTAGAACCAAAAGCATCCCCCAGATCCTGACGAACCACCATATCTTTCGTTTCATCACGGAACCAATCTACCGCAATGGCAAATTTACGTCCCTGTGTAGCAAAGTCCAGTCCAAAATTCACTCCATCTACATATTCCTGAGCTAATTTATCATTTGGAATATTTCCGCGAACAATGCCTCCCATTGATTCAAAATTTGTCCCTTCATAATAATACTCTCCCAACATCGGAGGCATCATGGCATTCCCTTTTCTTGAAAATTCTGCCCGTAATGTCAAATCACTCACAAAATCAAAATTTCTCAGAAACGGAGCCCCTTTCATTCTCCATGCCAGATTAGCGGAAGGATAAAAATTGAACAAAGCACTGTTTTCTCCGGTGACAGAGCTTGCATCCGCAGATACACTTATTCCTGCATACAATTGTTTACGGAATGCATAAGCTACATTTAAATAATAATTTCCAAAGGTCCACAGATTATCATAACCACTTAAATTCTTTCCGGAAGCGTCTTTTACACTGCTGATATTCTGATTATAATCGGTAGCTGTATTCAACCCCTTCGCAAACTCATAAAGACGATTCAAACGCAAGAGTTGTGCTCCGGCATTTGCTGTCAGCTCATGATCTTTACGGAAAGTTTTTTCATAATTCAAAGCTATATTTCCATAATAGGTAAACGCTTTACTTACCCCGTCACGGACTGTATTTTCAGCCCGTCCACCTTCCAGAGGTAAGATGGATTCAGTAGAAACACCCGGAATAAAAAACTTATCAGTAGCATAAGAATAGTGAATACCAGCAAGTCCTTTCAGCGATAATCCATACCCGATATCATAATTTACGCCTAAATTTACCAAAGTCTCATATTGGTTATTTTCTCCGGTAACTTCCCGGGCCAACATAGCCGGATTACTCACCCTGAACAAGTCAATCGGAGCCCAGACAGACAACTCCTGTCCTGCGGTCCCTCTTTTATATGGACCTTCAATAGCAGGTTTTAAAATAGCTGCTAATAATGGATTCACTTCCGGTACCATACCTTGCTCATGGATAACAGATTGCAAATAATTAAAGGACATATTAGTAAACATACTCACCTTACGTGACATCTGCATATCTCCGTTAAAACGTAAGAAATAACGGCTCAATTTCGAACCATCCATAATGCCTCCCGTATTCAGATAACCACCCATCAAAGCATATTTAGCCACAGCATCCCCACCCTTTACCTTTAATAAATTTTCTGTTGTAAAAGCTGGTTTGAAGATTTCTTTCTGCCAATCTGTACTATTTTTATAGGTATAATCTTTCGATCCGTTTTTTAAAAATGGATAGGCTTCCAAAAGTTCATCTCCCTTATACTGAGTCAATCCCAACCGGGTAAGATACTGACGGAACTGATCCCCATTCAGTAAAGACAACGTCCGACCCACAAAACTCACTCCATTCACGGTTTCCACTTCAACCCGGGTATCCATATCCAAAGCATGTTCTGTATTCACTAAGATCACTCCGTTCGAAGCCGCAGAACCATACACAGCTGCATCATACCCTTTCACCACAGTGATATCGGATAATTCCTTAATAGAAACAGTATTCAACAAATTTCTCGAATAACCGGTAAAAGCCAATGACAAATTTTGGTCTGTCAACACAGGCATACCATCCATAACGATCAAAGGAGTATTTTGCCCGATCAATGAATGCGTCCCCCGCAAAGAAAGGAAATTACCTTCCCCAGGCATACCACTCTTTTGTAATGCCCGGATTCCAGGTATAGTCCCTGCCATCAGTTCATCCACAAATATGTGTCCCCGTTCTGTTTCATCCACACTGACAACAGAAGAAATTCCGGTCTTTTCTGCACTCCGTTTTTTCTTTAACGGTAATACTATTTCTTCCGGATATCCCTTTATAGTCAAGGGTATCAAATATATAGAAAGAGAGGTCCGGCCATACAATAAAATTTGTTCTTCATGAAATCCCGGATATTTCACAATAATATGATGGGGAATTTCATTCACTGACAGTACAAACTCTCCTCTATTATCCGTTAACTCCGATTTAGTCATATTATCTGCAGACACAGAAACTCCCTCTAAAAGAGTATCAGTAACAGAATTAAAGATTTTTCCCCGGATTTCTATTTTCTTTTGCTCTTGCGCATAAACCAGATTCACGGCAAATAGCAATAATACCAGTATAAAATTTCTCATGTTCATAGCGCAAGTCATTAATAAATATTAGCACTGGGTTGAAAGAATACTGAATAAACCGACAATACTTGTTTGGTTCCGGTACCGCCTACAGCACGCATCGAAATCTGGGTCGGTGTTTCTGCATAAACATCACGAATGGTTACCCGCTTTGTTATAGTAACCAGAGTTCCATCAGTAATATCTTTATAGTCCTTCATATTCACCAATGTCACATATTCTCCATTAATATAAATTTCAAAATCTGTTGTCAGGTCATCACTCTTTTTAAATACAAATTCAAATTTGTATTCTCCCGGAATCTGTGTGATCTGCCGGAAAGTTCCCGATAGTGTCGTTTTACCTAATGTCCAGCTTAACTCAGCATTAAAAGGTTCAGTATTACTGGCATCAATAGGAGAAACAGTTATCTTATAACCATTTTCCCGACTGGATTCCACAACCGGAATATCTGTAACGGGATCATCCGGATTAACACCCGAAATCTGCACATTTATAGACTCAGCCTTCTTCGTATAAATATCATTCATCACATAAGTCTGGCCTGAACCATCCGAGGGGAAAATCATGGACCTTGGTATATACAAATCTGTAACCTGCCATACCAATCCGTTCGAAAACTCCATCAAATTTCCCAGCTGATGATATTTAGGATACCACACAGAATTATACATGGAATAAATTTTATCTATTCCTGCAAAATCTGCATAACTGCCTGAATAAGGAATAGACCGGGTTAGCCAGGTATTTACTTTCGTAGAATCTTCCGCTGTTGGTGTTTCTCCGGTATATCCCCGAAAAGCTTTATAATACCCCTCAATCTCCTCCTGTAATACCCAGTCAGGGGTCAGCAATAAAGTGAAAAGTTGATTTTCACGATCTAACTTTGTCTGGTTATAAAAACGATTGACATATACAAAGACAGAATCATACAACGGACGTCCAATGGCATCCACTTCTCCGGTAGGCTGGCTATTTTTTTCGTCAAATACGGTATCCTGCCTCGCATTAATCAACTCTTGTAAAATCGTATATTCTGTAGACGATTGTAAATAATCTTTCAAATTCGGTTGTAATTCCAACCATCCACCAATTTCGTGAACAACACCATCTCTGCAAATCATATCCGTCTTCACCAATCTACAATCATTCACCCGGAAACTCACATCATCGTCCGAATAAATCCCCAGCTTCTTTCCCGAAAAAGAAGTCACCCGGATTTGATTTTGCATATCCACAGTTGTATAGGGTAACATGGAAATATGATTCTTGATCGTCAATATCCGTAAAGAATCTGACAAGCCTGACAAATCAGGTACCTTATCATTTGCAGGCACCCAAACTGTCAGTTCCGTCTTACCGGAAAAAATCGTATCAGCCCCTGCTTCTTTCAGTAAAGTTACAAACTGAGCATATTCCGGGCACCCTTGCAAATATTCCAATACCGTCTGGTTTGTTACAGTTGCCTGTCCTACCTCATAATGGTCATCCCATTTAGGAGTACACGCCGCTAGCAAAAGCAACATCAACCATATCGTTAACTTGTTTTGTATCATAATTGTATTAAATTATCGGTTCTAAAATAAACATATCCAGCAACATTTCCCCCTGACGGGACCCAACAGCTACCCGAATAGTATGAGGCTTAGTTTCTGTAAAAGTAACTGTACCCAATTTGGTGATCCAATAGTTATCATATCCGGGAGTATAAGCTGTAAATTCACCACCTATAGTATTTCCATCTATCGATACTTTATATTTACCACCTGTATTTTTTGTCGTTTTATAAAATGGCCATACACTATAAGTTCCCTTAGGTATAGGAGGAGTTACAAACTCAACAAATCCAACTGGTCCCGGAGAGATGTACAGACAATCTCCATTCAGAAATCCATTTCCCTTAAAGTTATAAGTGCCTTCGGTAAATACGACATAGGCCACAGCATCTCCTTTAGTCACCGGCGTCGATTCCCATTTTATATAAGGAGCATAATCCTCAGCTTCCATCAAAGTCTGTGTTTTTCCTAAGCCTTCCTGTCGGTAAGTAGATATTTTTTCAAAATTTACATAATCGGTCAATTCCACTAAAGTGATTATAGAAGCCGGATCTGCCATCTTCAACACCCCATCCAATTCATGCAACACTCCATTCTTCAAAGGAATATTATAAGACGTTTCATTCAAAAACTTCACCCCTCCATCCGTCGCATCTTCATTAAACAGGATATCAATAATTCCGTCATCTTTAGCCAGTATCAATTTATTGGCAGCCATTGTTTCCAAGGCTACTCCTTTCTCATCTACCAACTGATGAGCAAGAGAACTGGAGCCATCTCCGGCTTTGGTCACAGAACCATATTCCAATCGTTGTATAATGTCTTTCCCATACATTTCACGGTTCAATAAATGATAACGTACATATTGTTCCACCTCTGTATCACTTAAAGGCAATTTTGCTTTCAACTCTGCAAAATTGGCATATCCTTTTGCATGATACACTTCATCCGGCACTACAAACAAAGTTCTCCTGCACTTCATATTCTTCACTTTATTATCCTGCAATTGGGAAAATAAAGTTTTCGTTGAATCAGGGCAAGCCTCAATCATCTCGTTCATAATCGAATAACGGTCTGCATGCTCCTGAAGATAATCCATAAAAGTACTTACTACCGGATCAATCACCTGGTCGATTTCATGTATAATTCCATTCACCATGACTTTATCGTAATTGATAATTTTAGATTCCTGATTCAGATACACAGCGCCATCATCCCCGGAAGTAAACAGACAAGCCAGATAATCACCACTAGCCGTAGAATCAGCCAACTTACCATTTCTAAAAGAAGACAAATACATAGTGGTATTCGGTAAAGTGTGATACTTTACTAATGTTTTCGCATCTTCCTGATCCAGATCACCAACCCGGTCAATGCCGTATTTCTCTTTCAGATAGCCCAATAAGGCCTCATTATTCACAATAAAACAGGTCATCGGAGTAGTACTTAACCGGAAAGTCTCTCCCATACCAGCTTGAAGAATCAAGTTATACCATTCCGTATATTGAGGAGTCTCAGCCAGGTAATCCAGTACAACCAATTCATCGAAAGCCATAAACTTCCGGTCTTTGTTATCATCTTCACATCCGAAGAGTGGTAACATTACTGCTATTATTATAATCAAATATTTTTTCATGCCAGTTTACTTTTATTGGTAAGCTTCATTTTGTATCAATAATCCACCGCTCCGATCAATATCATCTTTATTAATCGGGAAGTAGAAACTTCCTGTCTTGGACAGTTTAGTCTGGTAGATCGGGCGCTCATTCAATGAAATATTCTTCAAGAGAATATTCACAACCATTGTTTTAAATTTCGAAAAATTATCAATGCGAGCCAAACGCAACAAATCAAACCAGCGTTTCCCCTCACCAACAAATTCTTTTTTCCGTTCATCCAGCAATAAAGTCAGGAAACTTTCTTGTGTATAAACATCTGTTGTACTCAATCCTTCCAAGCCAGCCCGGGTACGCACCTCATTCAATGAATTCACAGCAGTTTCATAATCCGGAGTTGGCAGCATGGCACAAGCTTCCGCATGGATCAAATACACATCAGCATAACGATAAAATATCCAATTCGGGGAACGATTGTTTGTAGGACGTGTATTACCTGCAGTTGAATTGGCCCCACTAGTACCCAAATATTTCCACAAACAACTTTTTGCACTAACAAAAGTGGCTCCTTCTCCCCGTTCATCCAAATCATCATATTCCTGAGGCAAAGAACTGTTGATTTCGTAATAATGACCTGTATTGTTGAAATTAAACCAGGCAAATAATGAATTGTTCTGCGAATTAGCCCCGTCGAAATAAAGCTCAAAAACAGATTCATCGGTCATTCCGGGATAAAAATTGCGAAACCAGTCTGTTTCAAGTTCATACTGCTTACTTCCCATAATCAACTCACAAAGTTGTTTGGACAAATCATATTTTCCGGTCCATAAATAAACCTCCGCCAGAATAGTAGCAGCCCCCCAACCGGTTAAACGACATTTATTCTGCCAGCTCTCGGAACTACTCGTAGCATAAGTATTTGGCAATGACAAAGCGGCATAGAGATCATTCTCGATCGAACTCCAAATCGTATCTTCAGGGCTTTTAGCCATCGTATATCCATACTCATCCGAAACAAAGGGCTCAGTCACCAAGGGTACCTCCCGGAAAGCACGTACCAGATAATAATAAGCTAAACCCCGTAATCCTCTTGCTTCCGCAACGTCCATTTGCATTTCCTTTTCTGTATACAAAGGATCTTTCTCCAATACAGTAGGAGCATACTTAATCACAGAATTAGCAGAATTGATTACCCGATAAAATTCAGCCCAGGTTACCCAGTCATTTTCAGAAGTAATATCTTGTCCATGAATCAATTCAATATCTGCCGTAGCATCCAGGCTGACTACATTCAGATTTTCAGCCCGGATCTCTCCCCAAATAATAAAATAAGGAATACAATTCCGGAAACGGTTATAACACGAATTCAAAGTCGTCTGTACGTCTTCTTCGGAGGTCCAATATTGATCACTCACCCGGTCATCTTCGGGTTTCAAGTCCAGCCAACTATTACAACTTGACAACAGTAGCAATACTCCTATTAATATAGTGATATTTCTTTTCATAGTCATCCTATTTAAAATTCCAGGTTTATACCAATCATAATTTTCCGGGGACGGGGAGTCTTGGCATTATCCACACCCATCACCTGAAATTTACCGGCATTTGTCATACCTCCCCTGATATCGACTTCCGGATCTTGTCCCGAATATTTTGTCCAGGTAAACAAATCATAAGCCGTCGCCGCAATGCTGAGCTTAGATAAACCTAATATTTTCAGCATTCTTTTTGGTAAATTATAGCTCAAAGACAACTGTTTTAAACGGATAAAACTAGCATCCTCTACAAAACGGTCAGATCCCAGCCAGTTGTAATGATTGGCTCCTCTATGTAAAGCCCGGGGGATATTTGTTTCATCTCCCTCAAACCGCCAGCGGTTACGGACAGATACACTCTGATTATCGTATCCACTCATATTTTCAGCATTCATACGGGCCTGATTCACCACATCATACTTCCAACGGCTATGGAAAAAGGCACGTAACATCAATTGTTTGTATCCCACATTAAAGCCAAATCCGGCAGTCACCTTAGGCATACTATTTCCTAAATATACAATGTCGTGTTTGTTGATAATCCCATCTCCATTGACATCCTGATAAATAGCATCTCCGGGACGTACCTGACGGTCTTCATGATACATCCGTGCCGGCTGGCCGCTAATATCATATACCAAATTACCATTTGCATCGTGTACATAAGTAGCTGCCTCATCCTTATATACACCCAAATAACGGAAACCATAAAATGAACCCATAGGATCCCCGGCTTCCAGCGTAATAGCATATTCCCCATTAGTAGCTTGGTCAGGATATTGCATATAATTCACATTCTGAGGCAACTCCAGGAGTTTATTCTGGTTTCCGGAAATATTAAAATTCAACCCCAATTTCCAAACATTTGACTTCAAGATATCATTATAGCTTCCCCGGAATTCCCATCCTTCATTTCTCATTTTACCCGAATTGATAAAAGGAATATTTGTATAACCAATATAAGAGGCTACGCTGATATTTTTCTGTAATAAGTCATGTGTTGTATTCCGGTAATAATCGACATTAAAATTCAAACGATCCTCCAGGAAAGAAAAATCCAGCCCAACATCAATTTTTTCCACCTTTTCCCATTTCAGATTATTCAACTGTATATTCGTAGGAGCCACAGTTCCCAGAGTTCCATAATTGTTCTCCGTTGTATATCTTCCCAGATAAGGATAGGCAGTATCCGGAGCTTTACCGTTATATCCCCAACTGGCATGTAATTTCAAAGTGGAAAAAATTCCGGTCGTTTTAATAAATGGCTCATTATCCAACCGCCAGGCAGCAGAAATACTCGGAAAATCTGCCCAACGGGTACCCCGGCTCATCTTCGAAACCCCATCGCGGCGATAGGAAGCACCCAAAATATAACGGTTATCATAATCATAATGCAAATTCAAAACTACCCCAAAACTACGGGTTGCCGAGTTTGGAGCCTGAAACACCGAAATATTACCTGCAGTCACCGGAGAAGATAAATTCTCAGATCCTCCGCCATAAGTCGTGGTTGTACGCGTACGTGTCGCCTGGTCATTTAAATCCATCATGGCGGTCAATACAATATGATTTTTTTCCAAAAAGTTCAGATTATAAATCAATTTATTCTGAATATACATCGAAGTCTGTAGGGAAGAATAAGACTCGGAATTATTATAATTAGCCACTGTTTTATCGGCAGTCGTTCCCACACTCTGGGGCCGGAATTTCTCACGGTCTTCTGTAGATACATTATAACCAAACGTTCCGGTATACCTTAAAGTAGGTAAAATATCCAGTAATATTTCAATCCTGGGATTAATATTACGGCTAACAGAACGATTAGTCGCCTCATTGGCCATTGCTATCGGATTATATAAACTTTGTAAATCCGTTTCTACCGGAACAAAATAGGCGGAAGTCCGTGTCACTCCATCTTCTTCCATGACATACGGGCTCATATTCGGCATTTTTTTATAAGCCACATTCCGGATATCATCACTATAAGATCTGTCGCGGACTCCCTGTGCAAAAGCCAAACCAGTAACCACACGGAAGCGGTTTGAGAACTTGTAGGTCAGGTTCAGACGGGTATTCAAACGGTCAAACGATGTTCCGATCGTAGTTCCTTTTTCAGTCTGATAACCTGCAGAAAAACGGTAAGTAGCCCGTTCTCCCCCTCCAGACAAAGCAAAATCAGTCTGACTAACCAAACCATTTTGGGTAATTTCTTCCAACCAATTGGTATTCTGGTTATATTCCCGGTAATACTCATAAGAAGGATTAAAATTCAAACGATCATCGTTCATCAAACTATTAACAGATTGAAAAGTTGTCTCTAAACCACGGTTCCAAAGTTCTTCCTGAATCAGAGAAACATATTCATATCCATTCAACATTTCCATTCCCTTAGGTTCAAAAGAAAAAGTAATCTTTTCACCAATAGAAAAAGTCATTTTTCCGACACTTCCTTGTTTTGTTGTGATCAATAAAACGCCATTGGCCCCTTTCGATCCCCAAATGGCAGTAGCAGCAGCATCTTTTAATACCTCGATGTTGGCAATATCCGCCGGAGAAATATTAGCTAATGCACCCAAATCATCTTCTGTGGCAGTGGCAAAATCAAAATCCTCAGCGATAGTGGTTTCATAAGGAATACCATCCACTACGATTAAGGGTTCCGAAGAAGTAGACAACGAACTGATCCCACGGATACGGATAGACATGGAACTACCCGGTGCCCCCGACGAAGCGATAATATCCACATTAGCCAAACGTCCCTGCAAAGCCTCCTCAATGGAAGTAGCCGGCGACTCTGCCACATCCAATTCCATCCGTTCTACCGAAGCTGTAGAATTTTTATAACTAATTCCCATGGCATTCCGGTCCACTTTAGCAGTTACAACCACCTCATCAATCATCTTCACATCCGGCTCCAATTTTACATCCATACGGGTTTCTCCTTTATAGGGAAACTTCTTGGTGTTATATCCGATATAAGAAAAAGAAATAGTTATTCCCTGATGATCTTCCGGGATTCTTAAAGTATATTCTCCGTTTATATCAGTCACAACCCCAGTCACAACCCGGTTATTGCTATTCAGAATCACGACATTTACGCCAACAAGCGTTTCCTTCGAATCTTTGACAGTTCCCCGAAGAAAGGTCTGTGCACCTGCCGACAAGCCTAAACACAACACCACCATCAGTAAACCTATGTATTTTATCTGACTCATTATGATATTATTTTTATGTTATTCACTATATACAAATCTTTCCTCAGGATTCCGGATAACAAAGAAAACACATTCAGAAGCCAGATGCGGACCATACGCCACCGCTGTACGGGTTTCCTTATCTTTCGAAGTAACTTCTATAGTAAGCTTCATACGCCCCAGCTCAGTCTCAAGCTGTCCGGAAACAGGATCAGTCACGTCTTCACAAACTTTCACTTCCAATATCTTTATGGAAACATCACTATTGATGGTTTGATAAGTTTTATCAACAAGATTACCTGTTTGGAAATCCACTAATTTCATATTCGGATTTTCGTCTGGTCTAACCATATGTTTAGCCAGCCATTCCGTCATTGGTAATTTCTGACCGGATGTAGCACTCTGACCTTTAGACTCAGGCACATCATTTTGTCCGGGAATACCCCAGCTATCATGCGAAGTAAAATATACCCCCCGGTTAGAAGCAAAAGGAGAGAGCGGATTAGCCTGACTACCCGGGAAATAATTACTTGATTTAATAATTTTTTCTTTCAGCTGAGACT
>URJC01000047.1 GCA_900548135.1 uncultured Odoribacter sp.
TACCGTGACAGTCCTGTATCTTGGAGAAAGGAACAATGGCAACACTGCAGAAATGTTGTTTACGGCTTCTGCTGTGTGGTATAGTCCGTTAAATATCCATTATTCAGTTGGAGTAGATGGGATTTCAGTTGCCATGCTGCTATTATCTTCAATCATTGTATTCACGGGTATTTTCACCTCATGGAAAATGGAAGTCCTGCCCAAAGAATATTTTATGTGGTTTTGTTTATTAAGCATCGGAGTATTCGGGTTCTTCATTTCGACGGATCTTTTTACCATGTTTATGTTTTACGAAATTGCCTTAATTCCGATGTATCTCTTGATTGGTATATGGGGAACAGGTAATAAAGAATATGCCGCAATGAAACTGACCCTCATGTTGATGGGAGGATCGGCCTTGTTGTTGGTTGGTATTCTGGGCATCTATTTTTCATCAGGGGCAACCAGTATGAATATACTGGAAATTGTCAGTCAACATATTCCGGAGGAATTACAGCGCTGGTTTTTCCCATTGACTTTTATTGGCTTCGGTGTCTTAGGTGCCTTATTCCCGTTTCATACCTGGAGCCCTGACGGTCACGCATCTGCTCCGACAGCAGTATCCATGCTTCACGCCGGAGTATTGATGAAACTGGGAGGATATGGTTGTTTCCGGGTTGCAATATACCTGATGCCCGAAGCCGCACAGGAATTATCCTGGATCTTCATCATCCTGACAGGTATCAGTGTCGTTTACGGTGCTTATTCAGCTATTGTTCAAACAGACCTGAAGTATATCAATGCTTATTCTTCAGTCAGCCATTGCGGATTAGTATTATTTGCGATTTTAATGCTCAATCAGACAGCCATGACCGGAGCTGTCATGCAAATGCTTAGCCACGGTTTGATGACAGCCTTATTTTTTGCCTTAATCGGAATGATCTACGGACGTACTCATACCCGGGATATCCGCGAAATGGGAGGTCTTATGAAAATAATACCTTTCCTCGGTGTATGTTATGTCATCGCTGGTCTAGCTTCGCTGGGATTACCCGGACTCAGTGGTTTTGTTGCTGAAATGACAATTTTTGTAGGATCTTTCCAGCATGCCGATTTATTCCACCGGATCATGACAATACTGGCTTGCACTTCAATCGTCATTACAGCCGTTTATATCCTCCGGGTTGTCGGTAAATTATTATACGGCAGCATCGTCAACGAACATCACCTGGAACTGACCGATGCGGTGTGGTATGAACGTTTTGCCGTAATTATACTGATTATCGCTATTGCAGCCATTGGACTGGCTCCCTTATGGATTTCCGGTATGATACGCAATAGTGTAGGAAGTATAGTGGCTGAATTGATAAAATAATATTATTTACGATTGCTGGGTTATGATATACCATAGTCTTTATTCATGGCTATAAAATGGGATCATCCAGAATCGCAAATCTAAAATTTTAGAATATGGGATATTCCAATTTTTTATTTCTGAAAGAAGAACTCTCACTAATAGCAGTGATGGTTATACTTTTAATTTACGACCTGTTTGGCTATAAAAAGAGTCTGCGCTATTTTCATCCGGTAGTGTGCGTATTATTTTTAGCTCATACTTTACTGAATTTTTTCCCTTCTGTTTCAGCAGAAGCTTTTGGCGGAATGTACATTTGCAGCCCTATAGGTTCTATTGTGAAAACAATTCTGAATGTAGGAACCTTGATTATCCTGATGCAAGCCTATAACTGGGTCAACAGTGAATCTGTACTTATCCGCCGGGGAGAATTCTATTTAATCCTGTTCTCTTCCCTGCTCGGTATGTATCTTATGATTTCAGCAGGAAATTTCCTGTTATTCTTCATAGGCCTGGAGACAGCTTCCATCCCCATGGCAGTATTATCAGCTTACGACAAATACAAACACAAATCGGCAGAGGCTGGTGCTAAATACATTCTCTCTGCCACCTTTGCTTCTGGCTTGTCCCTATATGGTATCTCCCTGATTTATGGAACTGTAGGTACACTTTATTTCGCTGATATACCCGCAGGCATTACAGGAAGTCCGTTGCAAATTATGGCTTTCGGATTTTTCATTGTCGGGGTGTTTTTTAAAATTTCCCTCGTTCCTTTCCACTTGTGGACTGCTGATGTCTATGAAGGAGCCCCAACTACTGTCACCGCTTATTTTTCTGTCATCTCTAAAGGATCGGCAGCTTTCGTGCTCATGACTTTATTAGTCAAAGTTTTTGGAAATCTTATCGTTGAATGGCAGGCTATATTCTATGTGGTCATTATTATAACTATTACGATTGCTAACCTGTTTGCTATCCGCCAACAAAATCTGAAACGTTTCTTAGCCTATTCTTCTATTTCCCAAGCAGGATATATCATGCTGGGAGTCATTAGCGGAAGTGCGTTGGGGATGACTTCACTGGTTTACTATATTCTGGTATATATGGTTTCAAATCTGGCAGCTTTCGGAGTCATCGCTATCATCGAACACCGTACAGGTAAAATCAACATCAAGGATTATGATGGTCTCTATACCACTAATCCTAAACTGAGTATAGTCATGATGTTTGCCTTGTTCTCACTGGCAGGTATACCCCCTTTCGCCGGATTCTTCAGTAAATTCTTCATTTTTTATGTTGCAGCACAACAGGGATTTTACGTTTTGGTCTTTATAGCTTTGTTAAACACTATCATTTCTCTCTATTATTATTTGCTGGTTATAAAAGCTATGTTTATTAATAAAAATGCAAATGCCATACAACCCATTCATTCGGATGTTTATACCCGCATCAGTCTGATTGCCTGTATAGCCGGTATTTTTTTCATTGGCCTTATCAGTGCTATTTATGAAAATATAGAAATATTCAGTTTTGGCATCTAATATAACCCGGATTATTTTACTGGCCAGCATTTTGCAGACCAGTAAAAAATCCGGTTCATAAAGATACGTGATTTTAAAATCCCCATTTCATTTTGCAAAACAAATAAATTTTCATAACTTATACAGATAAATTTATTTTATCATGCAGGTGTAAATTTTAATTTCAAGTATCCTTTTTTGTACCTCTTATCGGCTCTGACCGCAGGTATTTTATGTAGTGATTTTCTGACACTACCTATTTATTTTCTGTTGTTCACCCTATGCCTGGCCCTGATTTGTACAAAAAAATTTCATCTCTCAGCAGACCTGTTACTTCTTTTAGTTACCTTTGAAATTGGTTTGCGGTTGCCTGTTTCCCCCACCCATGCATACACGGAAAATGCTATATATTTTCTTCGTAGCCGCTGTACAGAAAAATTACCCCACAACAACTATATCCTAACTGCAGCAGGACAACGATTTTATTTAAGTAACTATAATACAGATACCACTTACCACCTCGGAGACTCATTAACTTGCCATGCAACTATTATTCCACTCCGGAACAATGTAAATCCAGGTGAATTCAGTTATTCCCGCTACCTGAAACAAAAAAATGTCTATTATCAGATTATCCCCAGATCAACTATATGTCAATCAGGGCGCCTTTCAACCGTCCGGTCGGTATTTGACCAGTGGAGAGAAAAGATCATTCAAAAAACAAATCGTTTAACCAGCGATACTCTTTGTCAAAAATTAATTCAGGCTCTATGCCTCGGCAACAGAAATGATCTGGACAGTGAACTCCAGCACATTTTCATAACAACCGGAACCATGCATCTTCTTTCTGTTTCAGGACTTCACACAGGAGCTATTTACTTATTATTGTTATTTGTACTCAAGTGCCTTGGCTTATCAGGTAAGAAGACAGAACTGATTCTAATCCCTATCTTATGGGGATATGCCAACCTGACCGGTTTATCTCCATCGGTTGTCCGGGCATCAACCATCCTTTCCTTCATTACTATAGGAAAAGCTTTCAGCCGAACCTATACCCCACTAAATTCCTTAGCAGCATCAGCTTTCTTTACGCTATTAATACAACCCCATGTCCTCTATTCCCTCAGTTTTCTCCTGTCCTACAGTGCATATACCGGTATTATAACCATTTATCCTTTTTTATTCCGTTTACCAGGTACTCTCTCCCCGGTATGGTCCAAAATATATGCTTGTATTTGTATCACACTTTCTGCCCAACTCCCGACTTTACCTATCAGTGCTTTCTATTTTCATACGATCAATCTTACTGGCTTTCTGGCCAACTTAATTGCCGTTCCCCTGGCTACCCTGTTTTTATACAGCTCGGCAATCTGTCTTTGTTTACCTGTCATGATCGGACAATATGTCATTCTGGTCTGTGAGCCACTATGCCATACATTAGTTGGCTTTCTGAAAATTTTTATTCCTTTCAGTTTCAACTTACAAAACCTGTACCCATCAGGGCCTATGGTATTGCTGTTGTACGCTTCATTGATTTCTTTGGGAGGATACTTACTACTCCGCAAACGGTCCTGGTTATATACCAGTATAGTCGCTTTATTATTTTTACTACTGAATCAAATACTAACAAACCGATCTTTAGCTTCAAAAAGCGAAATCGTCATCTTCCATTACTATCGCCAAACAGCAATCGTATTCAATTACAAAGGATACTATACTTATTTCAAAAATACCACTCTGTCACCAGAGCAAACACGCCCCTATATCCGATATAATAAACTAAAAGCTTTACCGCCAACACCAAGTTTTGTAAATTCCGACTTATATTGGTCCCCTAACTGTTTTTTGGGGAGAAACGACACCATTTTCATAGCCGACCAAACAATAACCCGCTATACACCCTGCCATGTACTTATTATCACAGATAATGTTCTTCCTCAACAATTATTCCAATCCGGAACAACAGCGACACACCCCCGCATGATTATTACAGATGGTTCGAATAATAAATATACCACACAAAAATGGTATGAATTTTGTTCTACCAGCCATATTACATTTCGGAATACCTTCGAAACAGGTGCAATATGCCTTTCCCTAAAATAAATATTTTAGTAACTGCATAATCTCTTTATTTTACTAAATTTGCAGTTCATATATTTCGAAAGTCACAACCATGAATATTGTTATAGCAGGAGCAGGAGCAGTAGGAACTTACTTAGCTAAAATGCTCAGCCGCCAGGAACACAACATCATGCTGATCGATCTGGATCAGGATAAACTGGAAGATTTGGAAAGCCAGATAGATATTCTTTCCATAGTTGGTTCATGTACTTCGATCGGAGCCCTGAAAGATGCAGAAGTCGGAAAATGTGACTTGTATATAGCAGTCAATCCCCAGGAAGACCAAAATATAAATTCAGCTATTCTGGCCAAAAAACTGGGAGCTAAAAGAACCATAGCCCGGGTCAATAATAGTGAATACCTGGAAACAGAAAATGCAGCATATTTACGCTCTATTGGCATTGATTCTCTGATTTACCCGGAACGTTTAGCTGCTGAAGAAATTGTAGCTTCCCTGAAGCAAATTGGTTCCCGCCAGATGCATGAATTTTCTGATGGCCGTTTACAACTTCTCGGGATTAAACTTTGGGAAAATGCCCTGATTCTCAATCATACTCTGATCAAAATGGCCGAGATTTACGGAGCGGACCAGTTCCGGATAGTTGCCATCAAACGCCACAACCGTACGATCATCCCCCGCGGAAATGATGAATTAAAATATGGCGATCTGGTCTTTATTGTGACACGTCCTTCTTTTATTTCCAATGTCTTTGCATTATGTGGAAAAGAACAATTCGAAATTAAAAATATCGTCATTGTCGGAGCCTCACGTATTGGAATAAAAACAGCTTCCTTGCTGGAAAAACATTACAATGTTAAAATCATTGAAAAAGACCGGGAAAAATGTATCCAATTAGCAGATAAATTAAAATCTACTCTGGTTATCAACGGCGATGGAAGGGATTTAACTCTATTGAGGGAAGAAGGGATTAAAAATATTGATGCTTTTATCAGCCTCACTGGTTCTTCTGAAACCAATATCCTGTCTTGCCTATTAGCAAAAAAAATGGGGGTGAAAAAAAGTGTCGCTGAAGTAGAAAATATTGATTATATTGATTTAGCAGAAAATATTGGTATTGGAACCTTGATCAATACAAAATTAATTGCTGCTTCTCACATCTATCGTTACACCATGAATGTAGATGTAAAACACTTGAAATTTTTAACTTTTTCGGAAGCTGAAGTTTTCGAACTGGAAGCCAAACCAGGTTCTAAGATTACCAAACACCTTTTACAAGACGTTCATTTTCCCGATGATGCTACTGTAGGAGGAGTTTTCCGTGGAGATGAAACTATCATTGCGAAAGGTGATGTACAAATTCAACCCGGAGATAATGTTGTGATCTTTGCTTTGCAAAATGCGGTAAAAAAAGTAATTAAATATTTCCAATAATATACGTAATGATAAACTTCCGTTTTATCGCTAATCTGATGGGAAGATTGCTACTGATTGAAAGCGGCTTTCTTTTATTGTGTGTCATTGTTGCCTTAATATACAGAGAAACAGATGCAATGGCTTTTCTGTACACCACGCTCATAACTACAGTTGCAGGTCTGTTAATGGCATATTTTATAAAAATCAAGGACCGAGTCCTGGCTAAGAAAGACGGTTATTTTATGGTTACAATGGTATGGATCATATTCTCACTATTCGGATGTCTGCCTTATATAATCGGACAAACTATCCCATCATTTGCCAATGCGTTCTTTGAAACTATGTCCGGTTTCACCACTACGGGGTCTTCCGTTCTCAATGACATAGAAAGCCTCCCTCATGCCACTTTACTCTGGCGTTCCCTTACCCAATGGTTAGGAGGATTAGGAATTATCATGCTATTTATAGCTATCCTCCCAAGCCTGGGAATAGAAAGCAGGGATTTATATGTCGCAGAAGTTCCCGGCCCAACACATAGTAAAACCTCTTTTACCTTTACTTCCTCTGCCCGGCAGATGTGGATCATATATAGTTCCCTCACCCTACTCCAGACTATCTTGCTTATGTTTGGAGGAATGACCTTCTTTGACGGAATTTGCCAATCTTTCACGACTATGGCAACCGGAGGATTTTCAACTAAACAATCCAGTATTGCCTATTGGGATTCTGCTTATATACAGTATGTTATTATTGCTTTTATGTTTATTGCCGGTACCAATTTCGGTCTACTGCATACTGTTATCCGGGGCAATTGGAAAAAATTACTCCATGATAACGAATTCCATCTCTATTTCATCATAGCCTTGCTGGCAAGTGTAACAATTGGAATCGGACTTTACATAGACAATTGGGCTAATTTTGAAAAATGTATGCGCGATGCTACTTTTCAGGTTGTCACTTTGATGACCACCACAGGATTTGCTACTGCTGATTATTTATTATGGCCTCCTTTCCTTTGTCTCATTTTATTCCTGCTATTTTTTATCGGAGCCTCGGCTAATTCTACCTCAGGAGGTATTAAAGTCATCCGTGTATACCTGTTGTTCAAAAATTCGCTTATAGAACTAAAACGAATCATTCATCCCAACGGTATCATCAATGTCAAGTACAACAATAAAACAGTCCATCCTAACATTATGACAGGTATTATGGGATTTGCCATTCTCTATATGATTGTGTTTGTCATCGGTAGTATCATCATGACTTTATTTACCGAAGATATTATCACCGCATGCAGCTCAGTCATCACAAGCATGAGTAATGTTGGTCCGGGTTTTGGCAGCCTTGGCCCCATGTATTCTTTTGCACACCTGAATGATTTTGCAAAATTATTCCTGGCCTTTTTAATGCTGGTTGGACGTCTGGAAATCCTGACAGTAATGGTACTGTTCACCCGGGCTTTCTGGAAAAGATAGTTCAAGACATCCTTTCCAACGTCAGATCCGGCAAACTCTGCATAAACTGGAAAAGTTCACTTTCATCCAGATAACGTTTGGTCTTTATGACCATAGTGACATGAAATATTTCTATGTGTTCTAAAGACTCACGCTGCACATCATAGCTCGCTATCCGGTAATTTCGTAAATGCAATTCGTTGGTTACCCGTTTCAAATTTTCATGATTGGTTGTGGAAAAAACTAACAACGAACTATGCTCACCTACATTTTTAAACACAACTGTCAGGAATTCCAAACCTATCAAGGTAAACAACATGGCACAAAAGCCTATCCCATACATCCCTCCCCCAACCGCTAAACCAATTCCTGAAGTAGCCCACAACCCGGCAGCGGTTGTCAATCCGCGTACAAATTGTTTCTGAATAAGTATTGTTCCGGCTCCAATAAACCCGATACCGCTAACTACTTGTGCAGCAATACGGCTTGGGTCCAGACCAAATCCAGGTTTTCCCAACACATCTGCAAAACCGTGTTGAGATACTATCATAAGCAAGGCACTCCCCAGAGCAACCAAAAAATGGGTTCTCAAACCAGCTTCCTTAGCCCGGTATTCCCGGTCCCAACCAATTACTCCACCTAATATCCCTGCAACTAACAATCGTAATATATAATCCCAAAACATAATTCCTCCTTTCACCAAGTTCAAACTATATCATTCAACACCGCCGCTTGTATTTTTTGTTACGGTATTTCACGCCCAACGTTTCATTATTTCATTCAAAAACTATGCCTAAAAACAACAAGGCTGCCCGTAAATTCGGACAGCCTTTATCTTAACAATTATCCATTCACATTTATTCCAACTCCCCTATTCCTTGCCGGATAATTTCAATCGTGTCCCCTGTACAATCCACTACTGTCGAAGCAATATTCTGGCCATATCCTCCATCAATGATCAAGTCTACCTGTTTATCATATTTTTCATAGATCAACTCAGGATCAGTCATATATTCCAAAAACTCATCCTCAGCTTTCACGGATGTAGTTAATAAAGGATTGCCCAGTTCTTCCACAATTGCCATTACAATATAATTATCCGGAATACGTATTCCAATAGTTTTTCTCCGGTTCATCATCGCATTCGGCAATTTGGTAGTCGCCGGCAAAATAAAAGTATAGGGTCCTGGCAAATTCCGCTTCATGACTTTAAACACCTCATTATTTACCTTAGCATAAGCAGCAATATTAGACAAGTCCCGGCAGATCATTGAAAAATTCGCTTTCTCTGGTTTAATACCTTTCAATTGACAAACCCGTTGGATTGCTTTTACATTATTAATATCACATCCGATAGCATAAATTGTATCCGTTGGGTAAATAATTACCCCACCGTTCTTTAGCACCTCTACCACTTTAAGAATATCCCGTTCATTGGGATTATCCTCAAACAATTTTATCAACATGGATATTTTTATACATTTACTTTTTTATAATCCTCCAAAAACTTTGCCAACCCCATATCAGTCAACGGATGGTTCAATAACCCTTTAATAGCTGCTAACGGACAAGTGGCCACGTCAGCACCCGCTTCAATACATTGGATAATATGCTGAGTATTACGGATAGAAGCAGCCAGCACTTGAGTGGTATAACCATAATAACTATACATATCCACAATCTTACTAACCAACTCAATCCCATCGCTCGAAATATCGTCCAAACGACCTACAAATGGAGATACATAAGTAGCTCCCGCTTTTGCTGCCAATAAAGCCTGACCAGGTGAAAATACCAAAGTACAATTTGTCCTGATCCCTTTGCCAGAAAAATATTTAATCGCCTTTATTCCATCTGCAATACAAGGCACTTTTACCACAATATTAGGATGCAAAGCTGCCAATTCCTCACCTTCCCTGATCATTCCTGCATAGTCTGTTGCAATCACCTCTGCACTCACATCTCCTTTTACAATATTACAAATCTCCACATAATGCTTTTTACAATTCTCACCCCCCTTAATTCCTTCTTTAGCCATTAAAGATGGATTTGTCGTCACCCCATCCAATACGCCTAATTCATTCGCTTCCTTTATCTGAGCCAGATTTGCTGTGTCAATAAAAAATTTCATAATTCTATTCTATAATTTAAGTTTGTAGTTTATATTTAATAAAAACAAAATTAGAATATTCCCGGCAATAAAACTATGATATTTTCATATTTTTCAATTCTATTTTAAACCATTCTCCCGGAAATGAACGTACCCAAACAGCTCAACTTTTCAAAATCCTAGAAATTTATAGCCAAACAGTCACATCAACAGGTAACACAAAATTATTCTACTTTTAGGGGCATTTTTCTAAAATTGATAATCACCTTAGAAAAAGAACAGACAAAAGTCATTCCCAACGCCCTAAATTTTTCATTACCCGAAAACACTTTCAAATAATAAGCTCCATTACTTACCATCATATTACGTCCTGTCGGTGGCAGTTCTGTCTGGCGGGCAGGAAATATAATTTTTTTCGGCCGGATAAATATGCAATTCTCCGATAAGATTCATAAAATCTGCACCAAGTGCAGCATCAATCTGGAAAATAGAATCCACAGTCGGATCAGAAGGTATGATATGTACCAAAGGATTACGGTAAATGATTTCTCCTATCTGAAGTAGTAACCTTCCCTATCTTTTTCCCATACTACCAGTTACCGGAGAATCTGCAATAGGTTTTAAACCTATCTCTTCAGCCATTCTTTGAGACAACACCATTCCGGTTGTACCCGTATCAAAGAAAAACTTGTATTCCTGTCCATGTATATTTTATTTACCATAAAAAACATCAAATTACCACGTCCAACTTTTCCCAAAGTGAAAGGAATCTCTACCTCCCTATCAGGACGTAGATATAAAAAGGCTCCCCATGCCGTAACTGATTATAATAATCAGAAAAAGTAAATAAGTCAACTATATTTTCTTTTTAGGTACAAACGAGCCAGTCGGTTCGTCAGCTCTCTCATACGGTCAGCGGCATTTTTATAGTACCCCATCCGGGCCAACATTTGACACTCACAGATAACAACATCAATAAGCTTATTTCCCAGTTCATCCTGATGATTTGCCAGCAAAAATTCAACATCTTTCATTGCCGCAGGTAATGTGCTAAAAACATGCCAACATGCCAACATGGCAACATCAAACAACCATAAAATATCCAAACCACGAAGCATGACATGAAAAACCCAGGGTTTACAATTGATTCCCTGAAATATCCTGACATGAAAAAAGCCTGACAATCTCTCGTCAGGCTTTCAGAATTCGGCGCCTACCTACTCTCCCACCATAAGGCAGTACCATCGGCACTATGGAGCTTAACTTCTCTGTTCGGAATGGAAAGAGGTGGATCCTCCACGTTATAGACACCTTTTAATATCTTGTAACAGTTCATCAGTCATTTCCCCCCTCACCACAACACCGACAGGAAGGAATTTGACATGTACACCGGAAAGACAAAGAAAAATATACACCACTAAAAGCAAACATTCGGGTAATTAGTATTGCTCGGCTGTGCCGTCACCGACTGTACACCTGCAACCTATCTACGTCCTCATCTCGGACGACCCTCTAAGGATATCTCATCTTGAAGCTGGCTTCGCGCTTAGATGCTTTCAGCGCTTATCCAATCCATACATAGCTACTCAGCAGTGCATTTGGCAACACAACTGATACACCAGAGGTATGTCCAACCCGGTCCTCTCGTACTAGAGTCAGAGCTCCGCAAATATCCTGCGCCCACAACAGATAGGGACCGAACTGTCTCACGACGTTCTGAACCCAGCTCGCGTGCCACTTTAATCGGCGAACAGCCGAACCCTTGGGACC
>URJC01000048.1 GCA_900548135.1 uncultured Odoribacter sp.
AGAATTAGCTCATCATTTAAAATAAAAATTCAAACGTTTTTTACATGAACCTGTTTTATGCAGATATATAAAAAAGAACACCGTCCGTTGAAAACTCACGGATATGATTCCAGGTGCCCATAAATTGAGTCAAGACCAGCGATTGAAGCCTTACGACAATTTCGATAATCGTAAAGTATCGGACACAATCAACAGTTCTATGAAGAGCTGTAGTTTAAGTTTGTGTGCATCATATCTTTACTCAAAATTTCAATTATTATGGTACATTATATATCTCCGTCACCTCTGACATTTGAGGTTATTGACAACATTTTAAAAAAGAATTATACTTTAGCTCTTTCAGAAGAAAGTAAAAAACTAATCAACGATTGTAAAGCTTATTTAGATCACAAAATTGAAACATCAGCCAAACCACTATATGGTATTACTACCGGCTTCGGTTCCCTTTGCAAAATCAGTATATCCAAAGAAGACCTCAGTCAGCTGCAAGCAAACCTAGTCATGTCACATGCCTGTAGCCTGGGAACCCCTATACATACAGATATTATCCGTTTGATGTTGTTGTTAAAAGCTCACGCCCTTTCACTGGGAAAATCGGGAGTACAACTGGCAACAGTAGAACGTATCATAGCTATGTTCAACCACAACGTCCTACCAGTTGTCCGGGAATTAGGTTCATTAGGCGCTTCCGGAGACCTTGCCCCTCTGGCTAATTTATTTCTTCCACTTATTAACGAAGGAGAGGTATGGTATAAAGGGAAAATCTGTAATGCCAGAGAAATAAATGCCAAATTTGGCTGGTCCCCTATTGCTCTAGGAGCCAAAGAAGGATTAGCCTTGCTTAATGGGACCCAATTTATGAGTTCTCACGCTGTATATGCTTTATTAAAAGCCTTCAAAATCGCTAAATATGCTGACATTATCGGAGCCTTGTCTTTAGAAGCTTACGACGGGCGCATCGATCCATTCCTTCCTCAAATACAGGAAGCCCGTCCCCATCCGGGACAAATAGAAACAGCCAGAAATATCCGTACTTTATTGGAAGGTTCAGAATTCCAGCAAAAAGAAAAGACTCATGTGCAAGATCCTTACTCTTTCCGTTGTATGCCGCAAGTACATGGAGCCAGTAAAGACAGCATTATGTACGTCGCTTCTGTTGTAGCCAGGGAAATCAATTCAGTCACAGACAATCCCACGATTTTCATGGACGATGATCTGATTGTATCAGGAGGGAACTTCCATGGCCAACCCTTAGCTTTAGTGCTCGATTTTTTAAGTATGGCCCTGGCTGAACTAGGTAGTATTTCTGAACGCCGCACATACCGTTTGATATCAGGAGACCGTGGTAATATCCCTGAATTTTTGGTAGCCAATCCGGGCCTTAATTCTGGTTTCATGATTCCTCAATATGCAGCAGCAGCCATTGTAAGTAAAAACAAACAACTTTGTACCCCCTGTTCTGTTGATTCAATCCCTTCCTCTAATGAACAGGAAGATCATGTTAGTATGGGAGGTAACGCAGCCACGAAAACTGTAAAAGTGGCAGAAAATGTCGAACGAATCTTAGCTATCGAACTCATGAATGCAGCTCAGGCTATTGATTTGCAACGTCCTACTAAGACTTCTCCTTACTTAGAAAGTTTTTTAAAGGAATTCCGTAGTATAGTTACTTTTAACGAACAAGACAGAGTGATGTATAAAGACATCGATGCTGCGACCGATTTCTTACGGTATGGAGAGTTCGCCCATTTCAAATAAGAAATATTAATCAGGTTGACCTTTCAGGTCAACCTGATTTTTTATTCATTTCTATGTTTCCGAAGATAGCGGCTCAGACTTTTCTCTATAATAAACAGTATTACAAACATCCCGACCAATACCAGGATACGCAAACATACACCCGAATAAACGTACCATGAAAAATGCCGTATGTCTATCATGATAAAACTCAGCAATATCAACAGTGCATCCAGATACATCAACATCCGTATAAACTTCAGTCTCTTGCTTTTTATTGTATTTAATTCATTTCTCATAGCCCAATAAAGGTAATCAACTCCTTTTAAATGTACAAATTTTTCTTTTTTTATCATTATTTATTTTTAAATTTATGGAATTTATCATGTAAGTGCATCTACACTATGACAAACATTTTCGTATGAACACTTATTAAATTCAGTTAATCATGAAACTCAATAAAATTTTAACAGGTCTATTTCTGTTTATCAGTACTCTGGGCATGGCGCAATCCCCAAGTCAGGATTCGACAATTCAACATTATAATAAATACCCTCAAGAAGCTATACAAGACGCCGACAAAATGTTCCAGCAGGGCATTCGCGAACACAATAGCCCTCTGTTAATAAAGGCCCTGATTCTAAAAACGACTTTTACGATAAAAATCGACCATGCGAAGTATCAACAATGTATACAAGAAGTGGAAGACTACATCATCAAGGAAAAAGACCTCAACACCCAAAGCATATTACATTCCTATGTTGGACAGTTATATTCCATCTATTATCACAACAACCAATATAAAATAAACAGGCATACCAATTTGAAGGGTAAAGCTCCCGCCGACATGTCAGCATGGAGCAAAAACCTATTCATGGAAAAAATATACCAACACCTATGGGCTTCCATCGCTCCTAAACAAAGTTTACAAGAAACACCGGTTGCTAACTACAACCTGATCTTAACCCAAGAAGGTCTCTCCAATAACTTACGTCCGACGTTATACGATTTTTTATGCCACCGTGCTATTTCCATTTTAAAGGAAAACAGTGATCTATCTTCTTCCTCTAAAATAACATCATCTTCCCTGCTCTTGGCCAATACAGCAGACTTTCTTAAAATGCCGATCACTCTAAAATCTTTGAACGGTCCTTCCCACATCCTTAAAATCTGGCAGGGCTTATTGGCCTTCCATCAACAGGCTGGTAATACAAATGCTTTGTTGATGGCCAATCTGGAAAGAATTGATTATACATTCCAAATCAGTACCAACAAACAAAAAGACAGCCTCTATCTAAGCAGGTTAAAAGAAATGGAAAAACAATACCATTCTAATCCAATGGTCATCGAAATCATGTCAAAAGAGGCAAAATATTTGTTGAATAATTATTCAACTATTACCCCTCTTGCTAAAAATAGCTCTCCCAAAGAAATATTAAAAAGAAATAAAGAGCAAGCCTTGGCTATATGCGAACAAGGTATTCAATTATATCCCCATTATAGCCGAATTGGCATACTCAAAAATTTAATAGAAATAATTAAGGCTCCCACTATAAATGTTGAATTTCCGAAAACTATTTATCCTGGTGATTCTTTATCCGTCAAAATCAATTCTCAAAACCTCACTTCCGTCTCTATCTACCTCTACCGGATCGGCATGAACAACCTAAAATACGAAAGCCTGAAAAACCAAAAAGGAAGAAATATTCCCAAAAAGTTAGTTTATCAGCACGTTTATTCCCTGACCAACAGTCTGGTTCCTGAAGATACCACCTTGCAATTACCAAGTCAGGATGCCGGTTTTTTTGAAATTATCATCAAAATAAAAGAAGCCAAACAAAATATTGTCAAGCAATTCGTTTGCACCCAATTATTCACAACTTATCAGATTGCGGACAATCAAATCCGTTTTTGGGTGTGTGACTGGCAGAGCGGAGCACCGGTTAATCATGCAAAAGTGCTTATCCTTAGTCAAAATACAAATCACAGTACTCGTATAGATTCGATCTATACCAACGAACAGGGGTTAGCTAGCCTGAAATCTTCAAAAACTTTTCAGTCTTATGAAGTGGTAAATCCAGAAAATCCTTGTGGAAATATATTATCCATTTACGCTCCTTACCGTTCTGATAATTCTCAAAAACGAACAACTATCATCACAGACCGGAAACTTTACAGACCGGGCCAAACCGTCTATTTCAAAGGACTGGTATGGCAAGAAACCGCAGATCAGCTCCATTCCCTCAATAACCAAACATATGAAATTATCTTCAGGGACCCCAACCAAAAAGAAATCAGTAAACAGAAAGTAACCTCCAATTCATATGGCTCTTTTAGTGGGAAATTTGAAATACCCCAACAAACCTTAAACGGAAACTATACCCTTTCTACCAACTACTATACGACCCATATTCAGGTCGCTGATTACAAACGCCCCGAATTTGAAGTTTCTTTCTCTCAACCGGTACAGACCTACCATGCAGGTGATACTGTACATGTAAAAGGTAAAGTCAGCAGTTTCTCAGGAGTAAATATCAGTCATGCAACAGTAAAATATGACATTTCAGCATCCTCCTATTATTATTGGATCCCCAATAGCCAACAAACCCAAGGCGTCACTCATACCAATGACCGTGGGGAATTTGAACTTACTTTTAAAGCTAAACCTATCGAAACGAGTAGCATCAAACGCCCCTATTTTTATATGATTAAAGCGACAGTCACCGATTCCAAAGGAGAAACGGAAGAAGGAGCCACCAATATTCCTATTTATGCGGGCAGCCCTACTCCAGTAATTGTTATTCCTCAAACAGTAAATAAAGACAAAGAAACTGTATTTCGTATTTCATTGCAGGATCTCCCCTCTCCTCAAGAAACAAGAACTGTAACTTATACTTTATCTAAACTGGTTACTCCGCTCCAACTCAACCAACTCATTGATACAATCATTGAAAAAACAGTATTAGAAGGGCAACTCCAGATACAAGGCCAGGATTCTTTGATTCCCTCCTTGCAAAATTTTACTTCGGGAGCTTATCTTTTCACAGTTAAATGTGACAATATAAAAACTGATTACATTTTCTATCTGTATTCATCTGCTGACAAACGTCCTCCTATTCCTACCTATAATTGGCTTATAGAAGAAAAAACAAATTGTAAACCGGGAGATACAGCCCGTATACAATTCGGAACTTCGGTCCGGGATGCCTATGTTATGTATCAAATTTTTAGTGCAGACAAATTGATAAAACAAAAAATGCTGATCTTATCTGATGAAATCGTGAATATCGATATACCTTATTTACCGGATTACGGAAATCAGATTTGGTTAAGTATTAACTATATAAAAAACAAACAGTATATCAACAATATCATTCCAATCCAACGGATAAACGAAAACCTAAATCTCAGCATTCAGACAACTGTTTTCCGGGACAAACTTCTACCAGGTCAACAGGAACAATGGGAAATTAAAATCCTGTCGGATAAGAATCAACCGGTCATAGCAGAAGTCCTCGCCATGATGTATGATGCTTCACTGGATCAATTGTATCCATACCATCCCAACCTACGTCCCAATTATTTATACCAAAGTTTCCCTTACTATTGGAAACAGTCGTATGCCATGAATGGCCTCAACTATGCCCAACTTTCTTCTTCCTCTTTCAGAAATAAGATACAAAAAGTTCCTTTATTCAAATTTCCGGAACTTTATTTGTATACTATCACCCCTTTGGCTCCGCCAGCATTTTCTCCGCATCTAACAGATATGATGGGATTGGCAGAAGCAGAAGTGTATTCAATCCATGCAACCAATAATCGAATGGCAAAAACCAAAACATTAGGTTTCACAAATGCAGACCAAGCAGACGCGGGTACAGGAAATACTCCTGAAATTGACCTCAGAAAAAATTTTCAGGAAACAGCTTTCTTTTATCCACAGCTTCAAACAGATTCTTCGGGAAATGTTAATATCAAATTTACTATGCCTGAATCCCTGACCAAATGGAAATTCATTGCTTTAGCCAATACACCTTCCATGGCTGTGGGTAAATTAGAACGTTACATCACAACCAGCAAACCTTTAATGATTCGTCCTAATTTTCCCAGATTCCTCAGAAGCGGAGACCATAACAACCTGAAAGCCGTCATTAGCAATTTAACGGATTCCGTTCAGCAGGGAATATCGACGATTGAATTTTTTATTCCAGCTACCGGACAAGTTCTCTATCGCGAGAATCAAAACTTTAACATCCAGGCAGGCCAGAATCAAACTGTCAATTTTAGCTACATCATTCCTGAGGATATCGAACTAATAGGTTACCGGATTACAGCGTCTGGCAATCGGTTCAGTGATGGAGAACAAAATCTTCTTCCGGTACTTCCTAATGAAATCCTCATTACCGAAACCTTACCTATCTATACAACATCAGCAGGCGACCATTCCTATACTATAAAACCTTCTTCCCAAGGCCGTAACTATCGTTTGACCCTAGAGTTTACAGCTAATCCGATCTGGTATGCAGTTTTAGCACTCCCAGGCTTGACAGAACCGGACCAGGAAAATGTAACAGCTATCACAGCCTCTTACTATGTAAACGCCATTGCCAGTGCAATAGCCCATTCTAATCCCCAGATCATAGAAACTATCCGTAACTGGAATACCAGTAAAAATCAACCCGAATTATTGTCTAAGCTGGACCAAAATCCGGAATTAAAATCCATTCTATTATCAGCATCTCCCTGGGCCCTTCAAGCCCAGACTGAAAGTGAACAAATACAGAGTTTAATCCAATTGTTTGACCAAAATCGCCTCAATTATTTGCAAAATCAAGCAATTGACAAATTAAGCTCCCTTCAAACCAAAGATGGTGGATGGAGTTGGTTTAAAGGGATGTATAGCAGTCGGTTCATGACCCTGAATGTACTCAAGGCTATGTCACAAGTCAATATCATTGGCCAGCACGAAGCTGGAGTAAAAGAAAAAGATATGCAAATAAAGGCACTACGCTATTTAGACCATAGCATCATCACCGACTTCAAAAAAACTCCCAAACGCATCCAATACGACCAGCTTCTATATCTCTATATCCGTAGTTTATACCGGGATATACCTCTGGCTGAGGCTCTGGACGCCCACAAATATTTCATATCATTAGCTCAAAAACAATGGGATTCATTTTCTTTCTATGAAAAAGCCATTACTGCCATTGCTATGAAAAACTACGGATTTCCAACAGAAGCCAAACAGATCATAGAATCTCTGCGTCAATATTCAGTCATCACGAATGAAGCTGGTATGTACTGGCCTAATAACACCAATGACTTCTATCGTAATTCGGCAATACAGGTACATACGGCGATCATGGAAGCTTTTCAAAGTATCAGCGATAATAAGACAGACATTGACCTGATGAAACAATGGTTACTACGCCAAAAACAAGTACAAAACTGGGGTAATGTTCCAGCGACTATAGATGCCATTCATGCTTTACTCTTAACAGGCAATAACCTATTGAATAAAGCTGAACAGGTTGAAATTAAATTAGGGTCACATGAATTCAATACCAGCGACAATACCAATCCGCTTGGATATATCCGGAAATCCTATATTTCAGGTAACATAAAACCCAACATGTTGACAGTCAAAATCAATAAGAAGTCTACAACACCAAGCTGGGGTGGACTTTACCTACAGTATTTTGAGACTTTAGATCAGGTCAAAAACCAAAAAACAGAGCTCAGTGTTGAGAAACAACTCTTTGTCTCACAAACAGGAAAAAATGGGAAAGCCCTGTTAATCCCATTGGAACAACACGCTTTAAAAACAGGGGATCAAGTAATTGTCCGGTTAACTTTGTCCTTAAAACGGGACATGGAATTTTTACACTTAAAAGATTTACGGGCAGCTTGTTTCGAACCGGTAGAACAATTATCAGGTAATCAATGGAAATTTGGTACAGTGTATTATGAGGATGTAAAAGATGCCAGTACTAACTTCTTCTTTCATGCACTTTCACGTGGTACCTATGTTATAGAATACCCAGTATGGGTAAACCAATCTGGTATCTACCAGGATGGCATAGCTATCTTCCAAAGCATTTATGCACCAGAATACAATTCGTTCAGTAACGCCAGCAGAATTGAAGTTAAAAATTAGCCCCAAAAGTAAAGGGGCTAATAATAAGCCCCTTTATTTTTATTCTTCAATTACCAACCGAAAACCCGAACCGTGGACATTTTCAATCTTAATCTTCTCATCATCTTTAAAATATTTCCTCAGCTTTGTGACATAAACATCCATGCTTCGAGCCGTAAAATAATCGTTTGTACCCCAAATTTCAGTCAAAGCCTTATCCCGGGGCAAAAGTCCATCCCTGAAATTATATAACAACTCCAAAAGCCGGGCTTCCTTAGGAGTTAATTTGATTTGTTCATCATTTTTAGAAATGATTCGCAATTCAGTATTAAAAACATATCCTCCAATATTGATATACTTTTGTTTCGGCTCAGCTTCTTCATGTTTGCTACGGCTTAAGATAGCCTTGATTTTCAGGATCAGTACTTCAGAATCAAAAGGTTTCACGATATAATCATCCGCCCCGATTTCATATCCAAGTTTCATATCTTCCTTAAGACTTTTAGCAGTAATATATACAAAAGGCACAGTTGCATCAATATCCCGGATTTTCTTTCCCAGCGTAAAACCATCCATTTCAGGCATCATCACATCCAGCAGGCAAATATCAAACTTATCTTTCCGGAAGGCCTCTAACCCTTCGTTTCCATTTACACATAAGGTCACATCATAATCAGACAACTCCAGATAAGATTTCAAAACCGAACCAAAACAAGGATCATCCTCTACTAACAATATTTTCTGTGCCATAATTTATTTCATTTTTGATTTTTGATCTACAATTTATGATTATAAGATAAAGGCTCACCGCAAATCATAAATCTGAAACCGTAAATTATTTCATTCTCTTTTTAATTCTATTTCAACTAACGTACCTTTATTCTTTTTAGAAGTCAAACGAATAATACCCCCATGAAGTTCCACAATAGACTTCACATAACTCAATCCCAACCCAAATCCCTTGACATTATGAACATTCCCGCTAGGAACACGATAGAAACGCTTGAACACTTTTTTCTGGGCATCTTTAGAAATGCCGATACCATGGTCTTGTACACCAATAGTAAATATCCCGTTCTGTTCACGTGTGAATACCTGAATCTCCGGAGTACCACCGGAATATTTGATTGCATTATCTATCAAATTACAAACTGCATTCATCATATGCACCTCATCCACTGTCAAAATAAAATTCCTCGCCTCCAACCGGCATTCTAAGACTCCCCCCGCATCCTGTACCAATAAATAGAAATGTTCAACAGCCTCCCTCACCAGTTCATTGACATCCACCTCCACCTTATTCATTTGCAACTCCCGGCGATCCAATTTAGCTTGCTGAAGTATACGTTCCACATACTTATTCATCCTATTGTTCTCACTTTTGATCATGGAGGTAAATTTCAAAATCTGCTCTTTATCACTCAACACCTTATCCTTATTCAAAGCAGAAGTTGCTAAAGAAATGGTTGCTATCGGAGTTTTAAATTCATGGGTCATATTATTGATGAAATCATTTTTAATGACCGACAATTTTTGCTGACGCATTATAATAACAATAGTAATGACAAAAACAAACATCAATCCAAACACACAAAATCCCGAAGCCAAAAATAACCATCCCATATTTTCCAGTAAGACCGGTTGTACCGATTCAAATCTCACCCCCAGATAATACCCCTTCTTAACCAAATCTTGCTGAAACAAATCCACATAATACAAATTTTTTGTTCTCCCAGCCTTTACATTATTCAGGACATCCTGTTTCGTCATAATCTCAAATGTAAAAGGTAAACGGATATTATAAGCCCTGAAAGAATTTGTCAATAATGCCGACAAATCAATATTTTCAAGTCGTTCCTGCACAGAAACATTCTCCGGATCTTTTTCTTTCACCAAACGGATCATAAATTCCTGCATTTTTTGAAGGAAACGCACATAAACATCAGATTTAGAAGAGTCCTGTTGAGGAACTTCCATCGAACGAATAGTTTGAACGATAAACTCCTGATCAACCATTTTTCCCATTCCGGAACGGGCATAGGGAACTGCAGAAGAATTCAGAAAAGAACGCCCCCCGCTCAAACGATTGATGTCATTACTCAGAAAATTAAATAAATTACTGGAATTCCTGTCAGAAGAGTAGCCTTTGCCAGCAACAAACATATCGTTATAACTCTTGATCTGTCCCAACTGCTTGTTCATTTCACTACGGTATTTGATATAATTGATCTCGTCAATCCGGTTAACAACACGATTCAATACGTCATATACCTGAGAAGAAAACCTATTTTCTCTTTCCCGGATAGAATATTTTATCCACAACCACTGCACAACGACCACAGCTGTAAAGGCTGCAACCATCACTACCAACAATATCCTGATTATTATCTTTTTTATCATATTCCGGGAATATCCTCTGTAAAAATAATACTTATTACAAAATAAACAAAATCCCGTTTCACGAAAAAGGGGTACCTCACGGCACCCCTAAAAACAACTAAGTAATAAAAACGGGAAAACAAAACCATTTACATGGTTTTACCTTTATTGCATCTTTTCTGCAACAGTCTTATACGCATTACTTTCTTTGTTAGGAATTTCAAGTTTGTTGAAAAGCCGTTTTTGCAAATCAACACTATCCTTCAATTCATCCTGTAATAAAAATAAAGAAAGTTCCTGAGTAGGATTAGCTTCAATCAATGTCTTGGCATAATTTGCACGGGCATTAATATAACGAATTCTTTGCAATTGATATACACCCAACAACACTTCATGTTCATCAGTCCTTTTCTCTTTTTTCAAAATCAAATCAATTTTCTTATCAATAGGTTCCAGAGGTCCTTCATATTTTTCTTTGAACATTTTTTTAATATCATTATATTGTTTGTCCAAACCCGACCCTTTTACTTCAATTTGATCCGGAAATTTAGCTTTTCCCTGAATCCAAATCTGATCTTTTGAATCCACAATAGTCTCCAAGGTATTTTTACCATCAATATCAATCCAAACCCGAGCAGGGATTTGTAACTGTTCTGTCACTAAATTAATATTACCATCCTCTACTTTCTGTTCTGCCAAAACTACTAAACCTTGTTGTCCGGGCATTTCAGCCAACAACTTCACAGTACCCTGTAAACCAGTTACTTTACCACGAATCTTTACTTTACTAGAATCACATGCACCCATAAGCAGGGCCAAGGCTACTAAAAACAAACAAATCCTTTTCATTGTCTATAATCTTTGTAATTTTTTCGCTTAATTTTGTACAAAGATAGTAAAAAACTAAATCAGGCAAGGGATTTTAAATATAAATTACAGGTATAATCATTATTCGAATTATATTTCCAGAGTTTCCAATACCTGCCGAATTTGCCCGGAAGGCCGGGGAGCATTAGAGTTGATGATCTTTCCGTCAGGTCCAATCAATATAAAACGGGGCACACTGATAATCATATAATCCTGATTGAATTTATTGGTAGCATCTGCGAAAGTATGAATACCCGCATAAGGATTTTCAGCCCAAAAGGTTTCCCATTTTTTCCGATTTTCAGCATCATCAATGGCAATTGTCAGGAATTGAATATTTTTTCCATAATATTCTTTCTGGAGTAAATCCAGATAGGGCAATTCTGATTTGCAAGGTACACACCAGGTAGCCCAAACTGTAATATAAAGATAAGTTCCTCTGAAATATTCAAGTGAAATTGTCTGTCCCCTTCTATCTGTAACAGAAAACAAAGGAGCTTCCCGACCAGGCAGAATTCTTTCCCAAT
>URJC01000049.1 GCA_900548135.1 uncultured Odoribacter sp.
AATCAGTATTGTTTTTGAGCCTAATTCACTGGGCCGTTTTATGAAATCCATCAACGTGTTGTGCAATACCTCCCAGCACCTTCATCAGTTACACCTGAGGGGTGAGGTTGTAGAGTGAGATAAAGCGAGGAAAACAAATAAGCATAGAGGGTGCTTATAAAGCAGGGACTGTGGCTGTTTCTTATCCCGAGTCATACGGCCACTAGTCCCTCCACCTTTCCTCATCACAGAAAGGAGGTTGCAATGTAAAAAAAGTTTTTGAAATGACGGATAAAGTCATTGAGAATGTTTATAAAGCATTCAAGTTGAATAAATAAAATAAATTTTATTAATCATGTAAGAATATTAATTATGAAAAAGAAGATTTTTGGCTTTTTGATATTGGTTATTTTAGTTATTATCTCAACAGTAAAAGTGAATTTTACAGAAGATACAACTGGAAATTTCATATTAGCTAATATTGAAGCTCTAGCTGCTAATGCAAGAGAAGGTGTTGAAGATTGTGATATTTTTCTATATAATAGAAATGAAGCAGAAGCAAGTGAAATTACTAAAATTCAGGCTGAGGGAGGATTTAAATTTTTTGTATCGTGGAATGGAGAGAAGGTTGGTGTAGGAATGGATGCTGTAATAGGAACCAGTGTTAAATATTATTATTGTAAGGAATCTGATGGTAATTGTTGCGTTAAAACTTGGATAGAAAAAGAGATTGAATATCTGTAATTAGTTTACGTAGAGGTTAATTTGTTATTTGTTATATGGATTTCAAATTAATCTCTTTCAAATTTTATTTTATGCAAAAATATCTAATTTTATTCATTGCATTTTTTTTATTAAATGCTTGTATTTCTAAAAATTCTAAAAATTCTGAAAAATTCAATTCTGATTTAATTGAATTGTCGATGGAAAATTTTGTAGCTCAAAATCCTATTGAGACATGTCAAGATAAAATTAAAGTTCTTCCTTTACAAACGGATACAAACTGTTTGATGGGATATATACAAAAGATAGAGATACTGGATTCTACTATTTTTATTCTGGATGTAAACCATACTTTATTTGTTTACAAAATGGATGGTTCTTTTGTTTATAAGGTGTCAGCAACAGGAAGGGGGCCCAAAGAGATAAGTCGGTTAGGAGGATTTTACATAAATGGACATAAAAAATATGTTGGTATTTGGGATAATTTGAAATTCAAAATGTTCAAGTATGATTATCAAGGAAAATTATTGGATATTGTGGATTGTGGTAATAAATTATTCTATGCAGCAAAGGAAATAAAAATGATCGATAAGAATCGACTATTACTGACCTTGTCTTATGATCCCGGAATTACTTCTTCTTACGTTTCTATTAACTGCTCTGATTATACTGTTGATAAAAAATATTTTTTATATCCTTATCGGTGGAAAACAAGCTCCAGTGGATTTAACAATTTGATGCAGGCCCGGAATAATGCAGGCCATTATGTGGTTAATATGTTGTCGGATACTGTGTATCAATATGTAAATGAAAACTTTATACCTCGTTTTGTTTTAAAATCCCATAAGAATAAGACTTTAAAAAATAAACTGGATCATGTGACAGATTATAGTGATATTGTGTCTTATACTCAGAGCAGAAATATATCTCCGGGGCTGATGAGTATTGCCATGACAGATAGTATATGTTGTGTTGAGTATAGATGTAATCAGGAATGGAATTATGTTTTTTGGAATTTGTATACTTACCGGGGAGCATACACTTCTTCTTCCTATAGAGATCGTTTGAACGTGTTTAAAAATTTTGATATCAAAGCTACCACAGGTCCCTATTTTGTTGGTTTTGTATTGCCTTGCAATTTGGATTTAAAAAAGATTGCGGAAAAATGTTCTCTGGAAGTGGTGAATATACTATCTGTAGTGAAAGAAGAAGATAATCCGGTACTTGTGTTTTATCCTATATATGTATGATTCTATGGTAAAATATGTCATAATTTTATTGGTTATTTTTTTGATTAAATGTACCTCTTACGATACCCGTAACCCTATAGAACTTGTTTCCCCAATTAATTTGGGAAAAGTTAAAGGAGGTGTTGTTAAAGAATTTACTGTTAAATGTAAAAATAATAGTCATAAAGATATCAGGTTGAAAGAAGTTCACATGTCTTGTAATTGTATACAACAAATAAAAAGTAATAGCAATGTGGTTTATGCACATGATTCAACCTTATTCCATTTTTTATTTAATCCAGATGGTATTGGTTATGTTGAAAGAAGGTTAAGTTTTTATTTTGATACATCAGATGAGCCATATATTTTTAAAATAACTGCATATATTAGTCGTAATATATGACATTATAGGATAGAAAAAGAAGTATAATGAGTTCTTTAGAAGCTAAAATGAAAGGATCGGACTTATGAAATTCTTCTATAATTTATTGTTTTTTAGCGTTTCTATTTATAGTACGTCAGAAAAACGTGTCAGTAAATGCAAAAATAATACTCGAGAATAAAGGTATAGACCGGGTATTATATGTGAAGGGAGATTCCCAGGCTATCATTCTTCCCCTGGAGACTACATCGGAAGCATTGATTGGAGCTTATGATAAAGTTTTGATCAAATGATACCGTTATCTGTGTCATAGATAAAAAATCAAAAAATTAGGAGATAACCGCGCCTTTCTTTTTGTGAAGGGGAGACAATTGATGAGGCCAACTGGAGGAAATCATGATGAAACAATGAAAAGTACGCATAGAGAAAAATAGCTTACATGAAAATCGGAAAGATAGTTAAAAATGGGTTGTACTATGCCGTAGGGATGGTGGGGGCTTTATTTGTTGCTTTGATGCTGCGTCTTTTTGTGGTAGATTTTTTTGTCGTACCGAGTGATTCAATGCTGCCGGCAATTGAGCCCGGGGATTTTATTCTGGTAGACAAACTGAGTTTTGGGGCACGGATGTGCTGTAATTTTGATTTTCTGGAAAAGAAGACGGAACCTGTGACCTGGCGTATCCGTGGTTTTTCGGGTATTCATCACAATGATGTGGTGGTGTTTAATTTTCCTTATACTAAAGGATGGGGAAAAATTCGGATGAACCTGTCACGGTTTTATGTGAAACGATGTATAGGTCTGCCTGGTGATACGTTGTCTATCAGTGACGGTTTTTATGAGATAAATGGACAGCGGGGTTTCGGGAATGTACAGGGACAGCAGGTCTTGGCTGAAAATAAGGGGGATTTCTCGAAAAGTATTTATCAAACTTTCCCTTTTAATAAAAGATTAAACTGGAATATTCTGAATATGGGACCTTTGTATATTCCCAGACAAGGAAGTAAAATGATCATGAATCCTGTTAATGTTAGTATTTATAAAAAGTTGATTGAATATGAGAGTGGGAAACAAGTCCAGGTGAAAAGGAATCAGGTTTTTTGCGGAGATTCTTTATTATCTTCCTGGTGCTTCCGTCGGAATTGGTATTTTATGGCAGGGGATCATATTTTAAATTCACAGGATTCCCGCTATATTGGTTTGATTCCGGAAGAGTTTATTGTTGGTAAGGCCCGTTTGATTTTGACTGCCAAAATTCCGGTAACGGGAGAATATCGTTGGAAACGTTTTTTTACCCGGATCAAATAGAATAAGGAAACTATAAATGATTGGTTAAAATTCAGTGTAATGAAGAAATGTTTATTGGGAATGTTGCTGTTTCTGTTGGTGGTTTCCTGCCAATCTGGCCAAACAGAGTTACGTCAATTGATGAGGTGGTGGATAGGGAAAGAAATACAGTTTGTTCCGATGGAAGCTAAAGCAGAAGGCCGGGATACATGCTGGACGGACTGGAAAACAAGTCAATTTAAAATATTGCATTATGTAGATACTGCTGGTTGTACTTCCTGCCGTTTACGGTTGTATGACTGGGGACGGTTTATGGATAGCATGGCAGTTCAATATCCGGAAATGACAGTGCTGTTTGTGTTGTCTTTGAAAGATTATGAAGAATTTGAGTATATGGCACGGGTCGACCATTTTAATTGGCCGGTGATTTACGATAAGGAGGGAAGACTGGATTCCTTGAATCATTTTCCGGCTAATCCTGCCTTTCAGACTTTTTTGCTGGATGTGGACAATAAGGTACTTGCTATTGGTGATCCGGTGAAAAACAGGGCTGTCAGAAAATTATACAATCGTATATTGGAAAGTGAAATATGAAAAGGTGGCTGGTTATTTTGATTATTTTAATTTCTGCATGTAGACCGGGCTCTCAGGGGAATGGGGATTTTAAACAAAACTCCCAGGAATTATTGAAGATGTCCGATTTGATTGATACCAATTCGGTTCAAACGATTATCCTGGAGACGACCGATGAGAATCTGATCAGTTATGTAAAACAAATTGTTGTAACTGAGAAGTATCTGTTTGTATTAAATAAAGTGCCTTCTGAGATTATTATGTTTGACAAAAACGGAAAATTTATCCGGAAGATAGGCTACCAGGGGCGTGGGGCAGGAGAATATTTACAAATTAGAAATATTTATGTGGACGAAAGTAAGAAGGAAATTATATCATTTGATTCGGAAAATTGTAAAATATTTATTTACGGTTATAACGGTGACTTTATCAGGACCATTTCCAATAAGAATAATCCCTATGGACAGGTAGCCCGGTTAAATGATACACTGTATTGTTTGAACAATAATTCAAATAAGACAAAGATAGACAATAATCCGGCTATTTTGATTTTGAATGATAAAGGAGAGTTGATAAAGTCGTTTCATCCGCGTATTCATATGGAAGGAAAGCGTAATGTTATTCCTATAGCTGTGGGACCTGCTTTTTTCGCAGAAAATGCAACTGGAAAATATTATGTTCCATTAGGCTCGGATACCATTTTTCATTTGTCTGTAACAGACAAAGAAGTGGTAACAAAGCCTGTACTTTGTCTGGGAATTGAAGATTATTTTTTTCCACCTGATATCTCTCAAAAAGAATATAACAAAAATGTAAACCGATATTTTGATCCTTTTCAAGCACTGGTGGTAAATGATTATGGTTTATTTTATGGAGAGGTTGTGTTTCAAGGGAAAATAGTTTCTATCTTTGGTGACTTGACAAAAGGAATGGATAAAGTTGGAATTGTTACCGGAGATAATGATGTATGGCCCGTTTTAGTTACTCCCCAGGCTAGTTATAAAGATTATTTTGTGGATGTCGTGGACGGTTCAATGGCCCGGGAATACCGTAATAATTATTTTAATGTGCCTGAAGGTTCAAATCCTGTGGTTGTTTTATTCAAATTCAAAACTGATCAGGACTAAAGTGGTTATTAGTCCTATAGTTACGATATGTCAGTTAAAAACAAGGACGACAGTACATACAGAGGAACGTACCTGTTACTTTAACTCAAAAGATACGTTCCTTTTGTGATGAAATGGATTAAGAGAGCCGGGCTAGGGCTTGTTCATAGTTGGGTTCCTGGGTGATTTCAGGGACAAGTTCAGTGTAAATAACTTTACCTTGTTCGTCGAGGATAATCACGGCACGTGCAAACAGGCCGGCAAGCGGACCATTGACGAGGGCAACACCATAATCCTCTGCAAAAGTACTGTTACGGAAGGCAGACAGACCAATGACATTTTCAATTCCTTCTGTGGTACAAAAACGGGCATGGGCAAAAGGAAGGTCTTTGGAGATAGCTAAAACAACGGTGTTGTCCATTTTAGAAGCCAAATCGTTGAATTTTCGTACAGACATAGCACATACGGCTGTATCCAGGCTTGGGAATATATTCAGTACGACTTTTTTGCCTTTCAGGCTATTGAGTGACAATTCGCTCAGGTCACTTTTTACCAGGGTAAATGCTGTTGCCGTGTCTCCGGTTTTTGGGAAATGGCCTTTTATTTCTACTGGATTGCCTTTTAATGTTACTGTTGACATGATCAATATTTTTTATGAGTAAGTTATTAAATTGTTCTGTACCGAACTTTTATTCTAAGAGTATACGTGTAAAGATATTTTTAGTATAGCTTTTACAAAAATAAGTTTTCCCGTTGATATTATCAAATGGATAGTTTTTATAAATGTATGGATGATTAATTGCTGAAAAGTTAATTAAAAGCTCCGGCCTGTGTTTGTAAGGTTATTTTTGGATCTGTTAACTTCGACTGAGGTAATATGCTTTGAATTAGTGGATAAACCTTTGGGTTTTGGTAAGGTTGTGGCTTTTCAGGTGCAGGATCTGGAATATCAGGACAGACATTTGTTGTTGAACTATCGTTTACCTTTTGCTTATAAAAAGCAGCTCCATGCTTATGAGGTGTATGATACGGATTGGTTGCGGCTGGATACTTTTTCGGTTTATGCTCCTTACCTGAATACAGGGGATGCTTCTATGGCTTATTCTTCTGCCCCTATGGTGAAAACCGATGAGGGTATTTTGTTTATAACTCCTTTTTCGGATTTGGTATATGAGTTTACAGGAGATAGTATCCGGACGAAATATCAGGTGGAGACGTTGAAACCTTTGGTGACGGACCGGCAATTGTCGTTGCTGGGGAAAACGTATTTCGATATTCGGGAAAAACTGGATGCCGGTAATTATACCAGCGGAATCAGAGGGATTGTACAAGCAGGTAAATATTGTATTCTTGATATTCAGTGCAGTCAACCTTATACGGTTGTTTGGGATCAGGAAAAAGGGAAAGGAATGTATATTATGGATTATTGGGATGAAGATTTTGATGTTTATAGTCAGGGAATTTCGACTTATTTAACTATTGCTGTCGGGGATGGGTTACTATCTGTTTTGCCTTTTCTTTCAGAGGAACGCAGGGAAAAGTTAATTGAAAATTCAAAAAATGCAGCTTTGGTACAGGTGCTGAAGGGGCTGAAAGAGGGAGGCAACCCTTTGCTGATGTTTTACGATTTGAAAGAAATAGAATGATGAAATCTGATTGGTAATCTTACTAAAATCGAACTGGCAAGGAGAATTTATGTATTGGATGGATATAAGAGGTTGTTTGTGTTTATGACCGGAAAGGGCATTGTCTGGGGAAACTGAATAAACGGGGACAGTGAGTTTTAATAAAAGTGCCGGATAAACTTTTCAGATTTATCCGGCTCTTTTCGTTTTCCGGATCAGTGGAGTTATGGAATAACTTCCAGTTTATTTCCGGTTTTTTCAATGATGGTTCGCAGATACCAATCCGGAAGCTGTGGGTTTTCTACCTTGGGATTTTTCTCTCCTGGCACGGCAGTCTTAATATTTCCATCCATAAAGCGGCAGAAAAGATAGCCGTAGAAGTCACGCCAGGTAGTTAGCAGTTGATTTCCGGTATTACAGGAGAAATCGGTCAGGTAGTCCACTGTCAGTTTAGGATCCTTGGCATACATGCCGGCAGCTCCGGCATCAATGATTTGTACAAAATTCTTGTATTGGGTCTCCAGGGATTTTTGTTTTTCCCGGATTTCCGGATGAATCGCATTGTAGCGGGTATAAGCCAGGTTAGCTACCTGATTGAAAACCCAGAAGGCTGCTTCGGTAGTAAATTCCATCATGCTGCCGTTGCCTGTGGCAAAAGCATGAGGAACTCGCGTAGAGCAGGAGAACATCGGGAAGTAGACTGTACTGGCTGCATCGTCGACTCCAAACCATAAAATCCCCCCCACAGCATTAGGTAACCAATTCCGGCTTTGTGCTACAAAGGTGAAACCGGTCTGCTGGGTAGCTGTTGTCCGTTCGTGTACATATTCTTTCCCGTCTACTTTGAAAGTCATGGGGCGCCATCTGTAAGGACATTCGTAAGGACCGGCACCCGGATCTTTGCTCATATCCAGTTCTGTGCCTTCCAGGTGATCGCGCATGAAATCCATCACCTCCAATACGTCAATTTTACGGTCAGGTTTAATCCATAGGGGCATCCGGTTGGTGGCATAACCTTTTTCATCGCGTTGGATATGACCTTTCGCATAATCAAAATAAGGAGCCATATTGGAATTGACTGCATTGAAGAATGCCCATACCCGGATTTCGCAGGCTCGTGCACCACTGAAGTCAACTGGGGCATACGTGTCAGAAAAACTGAAAGTTGAATTTTTGCCTTCTTGCGGATAGAATCCTTTTTGTTTGGCAAAAGAAAATACATCTTTGGCATATACAGTCGTAACTTCTTTGTCGTAGATTTTTTTCATTCGGTCAGACGATATGGAAGTTTTTCCTTCCAGGGGAAAAGTGGTGATCCGGGCCTGGTTAGCATGGGCGCACACATAACCGTCAGGAACCATGCGGGCTACCCAAACGGCCCCTTTTTCACCTTCTCCTTTACCAATCATTTCCAGAATCCAGACTTCGTTGGGGTCACTGATAGAGAATGATTCTCCTTCGCTGGCATATCCGTATTTCTCAACCAGGTCGGTCATTACGACGATGGCTTCACGGGCTGTTTTAGCACGTTGTAGAGTGACATAGATCAGGCTGCCATAGTCCATGATTGCACCGGTTTGTTTCCAGAGTTCCTGACGGCCGCCAAAGGTTGTCTCCCCGATTGCCAGTTGATGTTCATTCATATTCCCTACAACATTATAAGTTTGGGCTGCCTGAGGGATTTTACCCATATATTTTCCGGTATCCCATTCATAAATATCCATCATGGTACCTGCGGGCCATGTGCCTGCGGGCCAATGGTAAAGCTCTCCATATAGGACATGGGAGTCTGCGGAATAGGTTATCATCGTGGATCCGTCTTGTGTTGCTCCGCGGGTGAGCAGAAAATTGGTACAGGCTGAAACTTTAGCAATAGTTCCTGCCAGCAATAAGAAAGTAATCAGATAAAATTTGTACATGTGATTCAGATTAAGACTTATGGATTTGTGATTTACGATTGTTTTCTTAGCCTGAAATAGCGGAAGAAAAAATCGTAAATCCGGAATAAACGAACTAACGGATTCGGTCAAAGGATTTCAAAAGAGCAATATCCTTAATGATTCCCCGGATGGCCAGCCAAGTGAAAATAACTCCGATGAGCGGGAAGATAAAACTCAATTCGGCAGACCAGTCTGCGCCTGTTTTTTGGCTAATTTGCCTTACCTGGAGCCACATTAAGACAATCAATCCCAGTTGGAGTACTACATTGGCAAAACACAGACGCAATTGTAACAGCAAGGTGGGTTTCACTGTCTTGGATTTTTTCTTGTGGATGAAAATAGTCAGGAAAGCCAAGGCGGTAATGACCGCATTAAGGACTAGCGACATCCAGTTCCAGGTGATGAATTCCGGAATATTGCCGGTCTGTATGACTTTGGTGGTATAGAATTCGTAAATGTGATGGTCCGGAGCAATAACAGAAGCTACAGGCATAAAAAACATTAATCCGGTGACAATTGTTGTACACAACAGAAATAGGGATTGAATACGTTGAATCATGATTTTTAAACTAAAAATTTTCGCTTTGGGTTAATTGGTTCAGAGTATATTGGATCAGTTTATGCATATTGCCATAATAGTCGGCTGAAGCATCGCCATTGATCCGGTTGGCAATGATCAGGCAGATGGTGGCAGCATGATGGCCAAGTAAATTACATAGTCCGGTGATGGCTGCGCTTTCCATCTCGTAGTTCGTTACCTTGTAAGTGTCATAGCGGAATGCTGTGATCCGGTCATTGATACTCGGCATAGCCAACGGAAGGCGTAATACCCGTCCCTGGGGACCGTAGAAACCGACAGCTGTCAGGGTGACACCTTTGATTGTATGTTTGCCATCGTGCAGGCGGTTAACCAGATCGGGAGCAGCATTTACAACATAAGGACGGGCTGCCTCGGGAGTCCATTGGCAATGCCGGATAAATGCTTCTTCAAAAGAGCGGTCGCATACGGTTTCATTACCTGCATAGAAACGGAGCACTCCGTCACAACCGATACTTTTTTCTGAGATTACAAATGAATTTACCGGGATGTCGGCCTGAACGGAACCGGAAGTACCTATACGTATGATGTTCAGGCTATGACGGAGGGGTTTGATTTCTTTTGTGGCAAGATCGATGTTGGCCAGGGCATCCAGTTCATTGATGACAATGTCGATGTTGTCCGGTCCTATGCCCGTAGAAATAACAGTCAGCCGGTGGGAATGGTATGTTCCTGTTATGGAATAGAATTCACGGTTATTTTTTTTTAGCTCTATGTGGTCGAAATAAGAAGCAATGGTTTCTACCCTGCCGGGGTCGCCAACCAGAATGATGTCGTTGGCCAGATCCTCAGGCAACAGATGGAGATGAAAAATGCTACCATCCGGATTCGTAAGTAGTTCAGATGATTTTATAGATGTTGCCATAGTTTACTGTTAATTGATGCAGTCAAATTTAGAGAAAATACCGCAAACTGCCAATTTTACGGCTGTTCCAATTGGAGAAATACGAAGAGTATGTCAAAATCTGAATGATTTCTGTCAAAAAGCATAAGGAGAATCCGTTTTGGATGGTATTTTTTGTGTAATTCCTGGAACAAAGTGTTCTTGAGGAGTAGAATGCAAACATTTCCTTTCCGGGAAATAAGCAATAATGTAAGGAGCTGTATTTATGAGAAAAGTTGTTTTATTATTGAGTGTAATGTTATATTCTTCGGATGTTCATAGGGGTAGGCTGTTATGCTATGTTGCGATTGTGGAAAGCTATTACTGACTGTAAATATTATGAGTATGTTAGGGAATGGGCAGATACAATAGTCCGGGAGGATAGAACCATTGAATAAATGCCCGAAGAATTATGGAATAGAATTCCTTTTGTTTTTCTTCGGGCAATTGTATCAGGAAAATGGACAAGGATTTATAATTTTTTCAATCCTTTGATTGTGTCTTTATCGGCTTCCATGATGCTGATGGCAAATCCTCCGGCAGCAGCGCAAAGTTGATTGAGCTTAGATTTGTGGGTGACAATAACTTTCCGGATGCTATAGCTTTGTGGATTAGTCTTGTAATTTGTTTGCGGGGTATCGGAATAGATGGTTGCGATGTATTTTTTATCTGTATCTAGAAAATTGAAATCGACATGGGAAATTCTGCTTAGTTCATTGCATATTCCTCCCAGAAACCAGTTGTTTGTACCTTTTGCTTTACGGGCGATGGTGATATATTCCCCCGGCTCGGCTTCCAGTATTTTGGTGTCGTCCCAATCAACAGCTACGTCTTTGATGAATTGGAATGCATCGAGGAATTTTTCGTAAGTTTCCGGTAGGTCTGCTGCCATTTGCAAAGGGCTGTACATGGTGACATATAATGCTAGTTGCCGGGCAATAGTGCTGGTTACCTTTGTTTTGCTATGCCGGTTATACACACTGTTGTCCATTTCAAAGATACCGGGGGTATAATCCATAGGACCTCCCATCAGCCGGGTAAAAGGCAAAATGGTGGTATGGTTGGGATTATTTCCTTTGAAAGATTCATATTCCCCGCCCCGAGCAGATTCTTGAGCTAACAGATTCGGATAGGTCCTGTGTAATCCCGTAGGATGTACGGCTTCGTGGGCGTCAACCATAATGTGATAATCTGCCGCTTTTTGGAGCACATAGGTGTAGCGATTCACCAGCCATTGTCCA
>URJC01000050.1 GCA_900548135.1 uncultured Odoribacter sp.
ATTATCACTTCTGGCAGGTTGGTTATAGGAAATACGGCTAAAGTAGAAGGTAATATTGACTGTGTGAATGTGGATGTGCAGGGGATGGTGGTTGGAGATATTCAGGCATCAGGTGCTGTTGCTTTGAAATTGCCGGCAAAAGTAATGGGAAACATTTCTTCGGCAGTACTTTCTGTTGAGCCAGGGGTTGTATTTAATGGAACTTGCCAGATGCAGAAAAAAGAGAACCGGGAAGCGGTAAAAGAATAGACAGGATTTTGCTTTAGTTGGAGTGATGATTCTAATACAAGTTGTATTTGACCGTATAGTTAAATCGTAAATAGATGAAAGTTTTAATTCTGATTCCGGCTCGTTATGCTTCGACCCGTTTTCCTGGAAAACCTTTAGCTGAAATAGGGGGGAGGCCGGTAATTCAGCATGTGTTTGAAAAGGCTTCTGCAGTAACCCAAGATGTTTATGTTGCAACAGATGATGCCCGTATTTTCAGTCGGGTTGAGGAATTTGGCGGTAAAGCAGTAATGACCTCTATTCATCACCGAAGTGGAACTGACCGTTGTTTTGAGGCTTATCAGCAAATAATGGCTGAACATGCTAAGGCCTTTGATGTAGTGGTGAATATTCAGGGTGATGAACCTTTTATTTTGCCCGAGCAAGTAGAAGCATTGGTTGCTTGTTTTGAAGACCCTCAAATACAAATAGCTACTTTGGCGAAATCATTTGATCACAATGCAGATATATTTGATTCCAATAAAGTTAAGGTAGTTTGTTCGGCCCGTCATACGGCTTTATATTTTTCCCGTAGCGCTATCCCATTCTGCCGCGGAGGGGAACGGGAGAATTGGTTGACTACCACACCTTATTATAAACACATCGGAATGTATGCTTACCGGCCCGAAGTATTGCAGGAAATTACGGCTTTACCCCAGGGAGTCCTGGAAAAAGCGGAATCTCTGGAACAATTGAGGTGGTTGGAAAATGGTTATACTATAGCGGTACGGTTTACAGACCATGAATCTGTTGGAATAGATACTCCTGAAGACTTGGAAAGGGCAAATCAGATTTATCATTTATAACTCAGCTATTCCTTTATATAAGGAAGGGGCTGTCTTACAAATGAACTTGAGACAGCCTCTATTCTGATTGATTTAAATCGTCATGATATCCTTTTCTTTCTGAGCGAGGATTTCGTCAATCTTTTTATTGTAGTTATCAGTTATTTTCTGTACTTCTGTTTCGGCGTCTTTTGCTACGTCTTCAGGTAATCCGTTTTTTACCATTTTTTTGAATTCGTCAATTGCATCGCGCCGGGCATTCCGGATACTTACTTTGGCCGTTTCTCCCACTCCTTTGGATTGTTTTACCAGTTCTTTTCTTCTTTCTTCTGTCAATGGCGGAACATTGATTCTCACAATTTCGCCGTTGTTATCCGGATTGAAACCTAAATTGGCAACCATGATCGCTTTTTGAATAGGAGCTAACATATTTTTTTCCCAAGGTTGTACAGCGATGGTCCGGGGATCAGGTGCTGTAATGTTGGCTACTTGTGACAATGGAGTGGGTGATCCATAATAGTCGACCAGAACGTCATTCAAAATTTTAGGATTTGCTTTTCCTGCTCTGATTTTAGCCAGTTCGTTTTCGAGATGAACAATTGCGTTTTGCATCAGCTCTTTCGCTTCGTCCATAAACATTTTTACTTCCTCGTTCATATGCTTGTTTTTATTGATTATTTCAATAATGAATAAAATAATGTAAACCAAATGCAGAATCAAACCGGGTTAAATTCTACGGAGGCACAACTTAATTCTTATGCAAAGATAGGAAAAAAAATGAAATGAAGTTGAAACTTGAGGAGACTGTGTGAAAATTGAAAAAGAGGATATATCCCTGGTTGTCTGTTTTTAAGTGGAGGCAACCGGGGAATAAAATCAATGCATGATGCTGAAGTTAATATCTAATTTTTCATCTGTATTTTCATTTTGAACAGTTACCGGTTTGCTCAACATAAAATAAATGGGAAGAGTATAAGCTACTCTTACGACTTGTCCTCTCTGTTTACCTGGTTTCCAGGCTGGCATAGTTTCCACTACTCTTAGTGCTTCTTTATCCAAAGAGGGGTCTATTCCTTTTTGGATTTTAATATCAGTGATAGAACCATCCTTTTCGATTATAAATTGGACATATACTTTTCCTTGGATACCATTCTTTATTGCTATTGCCGGATATTTCACGTTTTTAGCTATCCATTGATAAATGTTTCCAGGAAACACTGGCATTTCTTCTACTACTTGAAAAACAGCAGAAGAATCCTTTTCGATTGCAGGTATTGCAGGGATAAGAAACGAACTTCCTGAAGGTGCTGCAATTTGAGGATTGGGAGTTTGCAGGTCTATTGGATTACAGGTAAAACCATATAATATAGCGATTAGTATGGTTGTGATAGGTATAAATATGAATACCAGATATTTACGGGATTGTTTTTTGGTCATCATAATAGTTTTTTTTAAATTTGAAGAAGAAAAATAATTAGTAAAATAGAAAGTGCCTTTGAAAGTTTGCCGGATAAGCAGTTCGAGATAACTACCGGTATGAAATCTGCGAATTACCTGGCGATCGGCTATATATTCATGATTTTGTGAGATAATACTTTTAAATATCCATACTAAAGGATTAAACCAATTACTGATACAGATGATTTCTGCGATGAATAGATCCATACTGTGCAGTTGACAAATATGAATTTTTTCATGTTCAAACACTTTGTGCCTGTCTTCCCGGTTTAATTGGGCTGGGATAAACAGATTGTTGAAAAAAGAAAAAGCAGCTTGACCTTCTGGTAAAATGATAACATTTATGCCATGAAAATGTTTATGCGGATACACCTGTATTTGAGTTGTAAAATTTGGAAAAGAGATAACGTAAAATAAACAAAGAAACTCCCAGCCAGTACATAAACAACAGGTAGTTGAAATTGGTTTCTTGGACAGGAATGTTTTCCGGAACGTAATTTCCAAATACATACACTTCATCTAATAAGTTGCTCATATAAATTTTCATGGGATGAATGTTTTCCGCCCCGGAAACGTATGCGCTTATTTCTATGAAGATGAAAGGGGTAACAATAGCGATCAATAATGCGCTTATAAGGTATAAACGATTCAATACAAATCGTATAACTAATTTTTTAGTTTACAACTAAATTCCTAGTTAATTCTTAAAAAATTTTGCCCTATGCTTTTGTTTGGTGATCTTATTTTGTATTTCAGGCCATTTGAGATCATGAATGTCTATGCATTGATCTTTCCGGATTTGTTTAAATTTCATCCTCTTTTAATTTTTCAATAATAAAATCTAACTTTGTAAATTATAATTTTGTATTTGAATAAGATGATAAGAAAAGATTTTGAAGTAATGGCTCCGGTAGGTTCTTATGAATCATTATATGCCGCTTTGCAGGGAGGGGCTGATTCTATCTATTTTGGAATAGAGGGGTTGAATATGAGGGCTCGTTCTTCAGCAAATTTTACTTTGGATGATCTGGAAAATATAGTGTCCATATGCTCTGAAAAGAAAGTAAAGACTTACCTGACTGTAAATACTGTGATTTATAATCATGAGCTTGGGAAGATGCGTGAGGTGATTGATTGTGCCGGGAGAGCAGGGATAACTGCAATCATTGCTTCCGATTTGGCTGCAATTCTTTATGCACATGCTATAGGTGTGGAAGTACATATTAGTACCCAGTGTAATATATCGAATTATGAAGCAGTCCGTTTCTTTGCACAATATGCTGATGTTGTTGTGTTAGCACGGGAAGTTGTGCTGGAACAAGTACTGGAAATTCATCGTCAGATTATTGAAAATGATTTACGGGGTCCTAAAGGGGAATTGATTAAGATTGAAATGTTTGCCCATGGAGCCTTGTGTATGGCTGTTTCCGGAAAATGTTATTTGAGTTTGCACGAAAAAAATGCTTCTGCCAACCGGGGAGCCTGTTATCAGATTTGCCGCCGTGCCTATACAGTGAAAGACAGGGACAATGAAGTGGAGTTGGATATAGAAAATGAATATATCATGTCTCCCAAGGATCTTTGTACTATTGGTTTTGTAAATAAGATGATAGAGGCCGGAGTCCGGGTTTTCAAAATAGAAGGACGCGCTCGTTCTGCGGAATATGTCCGTACAGTTTGTACCTGTTATAACGAAGCAATTGAGGCATATTTGCAACATTCCTATACGGCTGATAAGATAAAAATATGGAAAGAACGTTTGGCTACAGTTTTCAACCGGGGTTTCTGGGATGGATATTATCTGGGACAACGTATGGGAGAATGGAGTGAAGTGTATGGCTCCAAAGCTTCGAAAAAGAAAATATTATTGGGAAAAGTGACCAATTATTTTTCTAATCTGCAGGTTGGGGAATTTAAACTGGAGTCATTTGATTTGAAAGTAGGAGATGAAATCCTGATACAGGGACCGACAACCGGAACGATTCAGATGGTGGTACCGGAGATTCGGGTGGAATTGGAACCTGTGAAACAGGTTGAAAAGGGTATTTTATTTTCTGTTCGGGTGCCTGAAAAAATCCGGCGTGGTGACAAGCTTTATAAATGGGTGGATACTACTCCCGAGCTTATGCAGTAATGTGTTGAAATTTAAGCAGGCCATGAAACGTAAGTTACTTTTTATCGTACTACTAAGATAAATAGAAATGTGGCATAGAGTTTGCTGGATGATAGTCCATATTTCTTGTAGTTATTAAAAAATAATACCTTTGCGGGCAATTTTGTTCTAAATGTAAAAAGATGAAGAAATTATTGAAGTATTTGCCATTAGCATTTTTATTAACATCCTGTATTCAGGATGAACCGAAGAATGCGGAGGCGGATATTGTTTCATGTATCGTATTGGACGCTGATTTAAAGCCTGATACGGTAAATATCAGAGGAAATATCAAATATACCAATAATCGGGTGATCATTCAGGCTAGTCCTAAGATCAATTTGTCAGCTTTAGCTTTAGATCTGAAACTGACTCCCGGGGCTACGATTTCACCTGACCCGAAAGTAGTGGCCGATTATTCAGATGCCCGGGAGTTTGTCGTGACTTCCGAGGATGGGGTTTGGTATAAGTCTTATAAGGTGAGTATAGATACCTTTGAAATGCCAACAAATTATCAGTTTGAGAATTATGAATTGGATAGCCGGGGAAAATATCATGTCTTTTTTGAGATGGTGAAAGGTAAAGATATGGTTTTTCATCAGTATATCTGGGCTTCCGGAAATTCAGGTTATAATATTGCCGGGCAGGCTAAAAGACCGGAAGAATTTCCGACGGTGTCAGTGGCTTGCCTGAATAGTGGCAGGGCAGCCAGGTTAGAGACCCGTACGACGGGAAATTGGGGAGCCGGAATGAGGATGCCTATTGCAGCCGGGAATTTGTTTATTGGTAGTTTTGATGGTGCGAATGCCGTGTCAGCTCCCTTGAAATCTACTTTGTTCGGTCTGCCGTTTGGAAAAAAACCATTGAAGTTTGTCGGGGATTATTGTTATAAACCGGGGACAAAATTTATTGCCGGAGTTGATGAAAATTTCAAACCCAGAGAGATTTCTTATTTGGATTCCTGTGATATCTATGCAGTTCTATATGAAGCGGATGAATTAGAAAGAAATTCCCTGAATGGAGATGATGTACTGACTAATAAAGAAATAGTTGCACTGGCGCGGGTAAAACATATTGAGGCTATGGCACCTTCGGATGAGATATTGTTGCATCCTGAATATAAACATTTTGAAGTTAATTTCGATTATGGGTCAACTGATCCTGCTTATTGGCCTTCTTTTATTAACCGGAGTTCGGTTAATGATAATCAAGGACGGTTGAAACCTTTTGATGCAGAGAAGTTGAACCAATATAAATATAATCTGGCTGTAGTATTTACTTCCAGCAAATACGGGGCTTATTTTTCGGGGGCATTAGGCAGTACGCTCTTTATTGATAATGTAAAAGTGATTTGTGAATGATAGAAAGAATGGGTTTAATGAAACATATATTTTTGTTGTTATTGTTGTTTTCTTCTTTGGCGTTATCAGCTCAGGAAGAATCACAAGGATTACTCTGGTCTGCCTTTCGTGGTTTAGAGTATCGGATAAAAGCGGGTTTTAATATTGGCGGTACATCTCCTATCCCTTTACCGGCAGAAATCCGGCAATTGGAATCTTATAAACCGGGTATGCAGATTGCTATCGAAGGAAATGTGATCAAATGGTTTGATAAAAAGTGGGGAGCTTTGATGGGTGTAAGGTTGGAAAATAAAGGGATGAGGACAGATGCCCGGGTGAAGAACTATCATTTGGTCATGGATTCAAAAGATAACGGTCATTTGGAAGGGGCATGGACCGGAGGGGTGAAGACGAAAGTAAAAAATGCCTATGTGACAGTTCCCATACAAGGAATATATAAAGTTTCTCCCCGTTGGGATTTAAAGTTGGGTCCTTATCTTTCTTTTCTTACGAGTAAGGATTTTTCAGGCTCTGCCTATGATGGTTATATCCGCGAAGGAGATCCTACCGGAGATAAGGTTGTGGTTAAAAATGAAGAAGCAACTTATGATTTTTCAAACGATTTGCGGAAATTCCAGTGGGGGGTAGATGCCGGAGCTGAATGGAAAGCGTATAAGCACCTGACCGTTTATTCCGATCTTACCTGGGGGTTGAATTCTATCTTCAGGAAAGGATTTGAAAGTGTTAGTTTTGATATGTATTGTATTTATTTGAATTTCGGGTTCGGGTATATATTTTGAAATCGCGTACTAATATGATATGCAGGGAGGTTATGGCCTCCCTGTTTTGTTTCAGGGAATTTTAGATTCGGTATGGAAAATTCTGTTTTCAGGTGGAATATTATATCTTTGCATAAGATTAAGTTGTATTTCAGGCATGTTTAAATCGATTTGTCTTGTGTTCAGCTTGTATAATTTTATGAATCTTAAAGGATTTCTATGAAAAAAAAGGCTTTAATAACTGGTGTCACCGGACAAGATGGTGCCTATCTCTCAGAATACCTGTTAGGGCAAGGATATGAAGTACATGGAATAAAACGGAGGGCGTCATCTTTTAATACAGAGCGGATTGATCATATTTATCAGGACCCTCATCTTCGGAATCGGGATTTTATACTGCATTACGGAGATATGACGGATAGTATGAATATCACGGCTATTGTTCAGAAAGTCCAACCGGATGAAATTTATAACCTGGCAGCAATGAGCCATGTGAAAGTGTCTTTTGATACTCCTGAATACACGGCTAATGCGGACGCGTTGGGTACTTTAAGGATATTGGAGGCCGTGCGTTTGTTGGGGTTAACCGGTAAAACGCGGATATATCAGGCCTCTACATCTGAATTATATGGTTGGGTGAGGGAGACTCCACAGACCGAAAGTACTCCTTTTTATCCCCGTTCTCCTTATGCCGTTGCCAAGTTATATGGTTACTGGATTACAGTGAATTATCGGGAAGCTTATGGGATGCATGCTAGTAATGGGATTTTGTTCAATCATGAATCTCCGGTGCGTGGAGAGACTTTTGTCACCCGTAAGGTGACGATGGCATTGAGCCGGATAGCTTTGGGAATGCAAGAGACTGTGTATTTGGGAAATTTATCCAGTAAGCGGGATTGGGGACATGCCCGCGATTATGTGAAGGCAATGCATTTGATTTTGCAGCAGGAAAAGCCCGATGATTATGTCATAGCAACAGGAGTGTCAACTTCTATCCGGGAATTTGTTAAATTGGCGGGTGAATATATTGGATTGGAGATTGTTTTTGAGGGAGAAGGGCTGGAGGAAAAGGGATATATTGCTGCTGTGGACGAGCCTGTTTTTAATGCCCGTATCGGAGAAAAGTATTTGTCCGGAATTTTGGCGAAAATGAATGGTCATACCGCAATTGTTGCTGTTGACGCTCAGTATTTCCGTCCTACGGAGGTTGATTTTTTGTTGGGAGATCCCGGAAAATCAAAGCGGATATTAGGATGGACTCCTGAGTACGACTTACCTCTTCTGGTTGCGGAAATGATGGAAAATGATATTTTGTTGGTAAGGAAAGATGATTATCTGAATCAAGGTGGATTTAAAATCAAAAATTATTTTGACTAATACGAGGAGTTGATTATGAAGTCTCAGAAAATGAATGTGGCCGATCGTAATAAATCTTCAATGAGTATAGGAGTTTGGTTAGGAAGGAACGCAATTTTAGGTTTTCTTGCCTTTTTGCTTATTGTATCCTGTTTTAAAAAAATTCCTTCTTATACCTGGGTATACGATCAGTTGTTGAAAGGAAATATGAAATTGATTCACCAGTATAAAAATTTATCGTTGGATCATCGTTATGAAATGAAGTTAGGATATACTTATGCTTATCTCCGTTTTTTAAAAAGCCGGACGCCTGAGAATGCTGTTATTTTGATGCCAGGTTCAAATTCAGTTTATCATCCTAAAGACAGAAAAAGTGATTTTACAGGAGAACCGAACAATAAATTATGGGTGTCCCGTTTCTTATATCCCCGGAAAATAGTGTATGACACTGAGAAAGAAAATAAATATGCAGGGCAGATTACCCATGTCGCTATTGTTAATGGCTGGGGATATGATAAATTGTCTTATGAAGTGCCGGAGCAAGTAGAGAATACAGTGCTTCCGGTGAAGTTGAATGATAATAAATAAGCTTAAGCATGTTGCTCATAGGATTGGTGATTACGTTCTTGACAGGTCTTTCATTATTGAATCTGATATCAAGGAATTTTTCTGTTTTAGAGAAAGCAGGTTTGTCTTTCCTGACCGGACTGGCTTTACAGACTTTGTTGATGCTTGTTATGGATGCTTTGGGACTGGGGCTGAACAAGTTCAATATATTAACCTGTAGTGTACTCTTGTGTTTAGGATTGAATATACCTGTTTACCTGAAGCACCGGCAATGGCCGGGGACGTTCAGGCAAATTGCCGTAAAGTTGCCTTCATTGAATTTCATTTGGTTGCTGTTCATGGTTCTGGTCATTTACCTGGAGTATATGAATTTTGTAAAATGCATGTATTATCCTACTTTTGACCGCGACAGTTTGGCCGGGTTTGATACCATCGGTTGGATTGTTTCACAGGAACATACTTTTCGTAACTTAAGCATTTTCCAAAAAGACTATGTACCTGCCATTCAGAATGCAGGAAGCTATATCACCTATATGCCGATGTTGCAATTGAGTTATGCTTATGTCTATATATTGGGGGCAGCAACTTCAAAAATTATACCTGCTTTGGTATTCCTGAGTTTCTTGATTTCTTTTTATGCAGTAACGAGTAAATTCGTGGGACATACCGGTGCTGCTGCGGCTACTTTTTTTGTGTTGATTACTCCTGAGATGATCGCTTTTTCTTCTCTGTCTGCAACAAATGTCATTCATGCTGCTTATGCGTCATTGGGAGTTGGCTATATGGCTTTGTGGTTTTGTGACCGGAAATCCATGTACTGGCAAATCAGTGCTGTGTTATTGGCTGCTAACCTTTGGATAAGAAATGAGGGATTGGTTTTTATCGGAGCAGCGATACTCGCGATGCTGATTCGTAGTTGGAAAGAAAAGCCCTGGCGTTTTTTATTGAAATACGGACTTTTATGTATTTCTCCGATGGTTGTGTGGGTGTTGTTTATGAAGATTTATGGTATTCGTGCTGAAGGTATTATTATCACTCATCCATTCTGGGATGTAGCTAAAATGGGTATGATTTGGAATTATTTTAAATCGCATTGGTTCAATCAACAATATTACGGACTTAGTTTTGCTCTTTTCGCGCTGGCCGTTATAGCTAATAGTTGGTTTCTGATCAGGAAAAAAGATCAGCTTTATTTAGTTTTGATGATTCTTTTTTCTATGTTGTTTTATATGGTGATTCTTTATCAGATAGATTATATCTGGGATTCAATACAGAATGTGTTGGCTTATTCTGCAAAACGTTTTATGTTTTGTTTTATTCCTTTGTTATGGTTATATTCGCATTGGGGAAAATTGCTATTTCAATGGTTAGAGAAGTTTTTGAATTATAAAAAGATATGAATAGAGAGGCAAAGATATATATTGCTGGTCATCAGGGGTTGGTGGGATCGGCTATTTTAAATAATCTTTTGGCAAAAGGATACCATAATCTGGTTTGCCGGACTCATCAGCAGCTTGATTTGACTTGTCAGCAGGCTGTTGCTGATTTTTTTGCGGCAGAGCAGCCGGAATATGTATTTCTGGCGGCGGCTAAAGTTGGGGGTATAGGTGCCAATTCTGTTTATCGGGGACAATTTATATATGAAAATCTGATGATCCAGAGCCATGTGATTCATCAGGCTTATCTGAATGGCGTAAAGAAATTACTATTTTTAGGAAGTACGTGTATTTATCCCCGCGAAGCTCCTCAGCCGATGACGGAAGACGTCCTCCTGACCAGTCCGCTGGAATATACCAACGAACCTTATGCTTTGGCTAAAATTGCCGGAATAAAGATGTGTGAGAGTTATAATTTGCAGTATGGCACTAATTATATTGCAGTAATGCCGACCAATTTATATGGTCCCAATGATAACTTTGACCTGGAACGTTCCCATGTATTGCCGGCAATGATGCGGAAAATGATTCTGGCAAAATATCTGAATGAGGGAAATTGGGAAGCTTTACGTAAAGATTTGTCTCTGCTGCCGGTGGAAGGTGTAGATGGGAGGGCTTCTGAGACAGAAATACGGCAGTTGTTATTGAGATATGGAATTTCTGGTAATGTTTTAGAATTGTGGGGGAGTGGAAAGCCATTGCGGGAATTTCTTTGGAGTGAAGAAATGGCTGACGCCTGTGTATATTTGATGGAAAATGTTGATTTTAGTGATTTGATCATGGGTATAGACCCGAAAGAGATCCGTAATACGCATATCAATATTGGAACGGGGAAAGAACTTACCATTTGTCAGTTGGCTGAATTAGTCAGGAGAACGGTAGGTTATAATGGGAAAGTGTCATTTAATCCGGAGAAGCCTGACGGAACTCCCCGGAAATTGACGGATGTTTCTAAACTTCATGCTTTGGGTTGGCATCATCAGGTAGAGATTGAAGATGGGGTGGAAAGATTGTATCAGTGGTACCTGAGAAAATAAATTTCCATTTATGGGTGTTGTTATTCGTCAAAGCATTAAAGCAACCGTAATTAACTATATAGGTGCTTTTATCGGTTTTATAACGACTATGTTTGTCGTTACAAAGTTTTTATTGCCTGAGGAAATAGGTTTAACGAAAGTAATCTATGAAGCTGCTGCTTTGATTTCCGGATTGGCACAATTGGGTACATCGGCGTCTGCCATGCGTTTTTTCCCTTATTTTAAGAATCTGCAAAACAACAACAACGGCTTTTTCTTTTATTTACTGTTGATGCCATCTATTGGTGCTGTTATTTTTATTGCTGTTTTTCTACTCTTGAAAGGACCTATTGTTGATTTTTTTGTTCAGAAATCTCCTTTATTTG
>URJC01000051.1 GCA_900548135.1 uncultured Odoribacter sp.
GGCTGCTCTCGTCGACAATGGAACCGATATTGCACATATTCTCAATCTTCCGGTTAAAAAATCCCAGCCAACACCCATAAATTTAAATTTATTCGAAACCGGAGACAGGACCCATTTAATCCTTACTATACTAAGCGAAAAAGGAGATACCCACATCGACGAACTCTGCCAATTGACCGACATACCTAACGGAGAAATAGCAGCCCTGCTGCTGCAATTAGAACTGGAAGGAAAAATACTTTCCCTGCCAGGAAAAAGATATAGTTTACATTAAAGCAGGGCAAAAGCAAGCCAACTAACAAATTATCAACATCAACCTATTTCCAACTTACATTTTGAAACTAAAATCAAGATTTGTTAGCAAAAAATTAACTGCAAAAAGTTTTGATATCATAAATTATTAGATAATTTTGACATCCGAAAACGTTTGAATAACTCATACTAAAAATAATACAAATGAGACCAGAAATTAAAGAATTCATGGATGCCTTAAAGGCAAAAACAGTAGGTGAAGTAGAGTTTCATCAGGCTGTAGAAGAAGTTATAGAAACTGTTTGGGATACCTATCAGGCTAACCCGAAATACAAAGCCAATAAAATTCTTGAAAAAATGGTAGAACCGGAAAGAGTAATCATGTTCCGTGTTCCTTGGATTGATGATAAAGGAGAAGTACAGATTAACCGTGGTTATCGTGTGCAATTCAACAGTGCTATCGGACCGTACAAAGGAGGTTTACGTTTCCACCCGTCGGTAACTTTGGGCGGATTAAAATTCTTAGGTTTCGAACAGACTTTCAAAAACTCTCTGACTACTCTGCCTATGGGTGGTGGTAAAGGAGGTTCAGACTTCAACCCGAAAGGGAAATCAGACAATGAAGTAATGCGTTTTTGCCAGAGTTTTATGACTGAACTTTGCAAATATATCGGTGCCGACACAGATGTTCCTGCCGGTGATATCGGTGTGGGTGCCCGTGAAATCGGTTATCTGTTCGGACAATATAAAAGAATACGTAACGAATTTGTAGGCGTACTGACCGGTAAACCAAGAGAATTCGGAGGATCACGTGTACGCCCGGAAGCTACCGGTTACGGTACAGTATATTTCGCTCAGCATATGCTGAAAGAAAAAGGCCAGGACATCAAAGGCAAAACTGTTGCGATTTCCGGATTCGGCAATGTTGCCTGGGGAGCTGCCCAGAAACTTGTTCAATTAGGTGCAAAATTAGTAACCATTTCAGGACCGGACGGATATATCTACGATGAAAAAGGTATTACCCAGGAAGGTGTTGACTATATGTTGGAATTACGTGCAAGTAACAACGACGTAGTAGAACCGTACGCAGCTAAATTCGGAGCTAAATTCTTCGCTAAGAAAAAACCATGGGAAGTAAAATGTGATATCGCATTCCCGTGTGCTATTCAGAACGAATTAAACGAAGAAGATGCAAAACAACTGGTTGCTAACGGCTGTCAGATGGTTGTTGAAACTTCTAACATGGGTTGTACAGCTGAAGCCGTTAAATACTTGAATTCTCATATCACTTTCGCTCCGGGTAAAGCAGCTAACGCAGGTGGTGTTGCCGTATCAGGTCTGGAAATGAGCCAGAATTCAATGAGATATAGCTGGACAGCTGAAGAAGTTGACCAGAAACTGTCTCAGATCATGAAAGATATCCACGATACCTGTGTTAAATTCGGTAAGGATGGAGACAAAATCGACTACGTGAAAGGTGCAAACATAGGTGGCTTTATCAAAGTTGCGGACGCCATGTGTGCACAAGGCCACGTGTAAAGTAATCGACAAATTAAAATTTAGCCGATTTAGCAAAAGTGATAAAAATTACGACAGGCGTGTATGATTTATATACACGTCTGTTTTTTATTACTATATTTTATTACTTTCGTCCTACTAAATTCAGCAAAAATTATTCATTTTTAGTTTATGTATATCGATACCCATTCGCACATCTACGAAGAAGAATTCCGGGAGGATCGGAAAGAAGTCATCACCAGGGCTCAGGATGCCGGCATTGGCCATATTATTCTGCCTGATATCGACAGTGAATCCCGAGGAAGAATGCTTATTTTGGCAGAGCAGTATCCCCGGATTATGCACCCTTTATGCGGTTTACATCCCACTTCTGTTAACGAAAACTACAAAGAAGAATTGGCAAAGGTGGAAAAAGAAATCGGTATACGTAAATATTACGGAATAGGAGAATGTGGAATTGACCTGTATTGGGATAAAACTTTTTATCACGAACAAATAAAAGCATTTGAACACCAATTAGGTATTGCGCGGGACATGAATCTCCCCATCATTATCCATTCCCGGGACTCCCTGAAAGTGATTTTTGAAGTTCTAAAAAAACACCCTTACTCTTTTGGCATTTTACATTGTTTTCCTGGTACTTCCCTGGAAGCCAGACAAGCAATCGATATGGGATTCTTATTGGGAATCGGGGGTGTGATCACCTTCAAAAAAAGCCAGATGGCCGATACAATAAAAGAAATCGGTATCCAAAACATCGTCCTCGAAACCGATGCCCCTTATCTTACCCCTGTCCCTCACCGTGGCAAACGCAATGAAAGTAGTTACATTCCGTTAATAGCTCAAAAAATTGCAGAAATAACAGGGATAGAGACAAAAAAAATTGAGGAAATAACAACAGAGAATGCAATGAATTTATTTAATTTGCAGTGCGAAACAGCTATAGTGAATCAAGAGGCGTAAATGTATGGTGATAAAATTCATAATCGGAAACGATATCATAGTGTCTCCTTACCTTTATGAATCGATTTAAATGATAAAACAAAATTGCAGATGCCAACAAAATCTGTATTAATCATATATACTGGCGGAACGATCGGGATGGTAAACGATCCGGAGACCGGGGCATTATGCCCATTCAATTTTGAACAAATAGCCAGAGCTGTCCCTGAAATCAAAGAATTTGGTTTCAACATTGACAGCTATACTTTGCCGGAAATCATCGATTCTTCCGACCTAAAACCAACGTTGTGGGCAGAACTCTGTGAAATCATCCTCAGCAATTATAATAAATACAATGGATTTGTCATTTTACACGGAACAGATACGATGGCTTATTCAGCTTCAGCTCTTAGTTTCATGTTAAGTAATCTGACTAAACCTGTTGTTTTTACTGGTTCACAATTGCCTATTGGCACAATACGGACAGACGGACGTGAAAATTTGATTGCAGCCCTTGAAATTGCAGCAGCCACCATAGAAGATAAAGCTGTGGTCCCCGAAGTCTGTATTCTGTTTGGCGCCCAACTATTCAGAGGAAACCGGACGACGAAAATTAATGCAGAAAGTTTTGACGCTTTTCAGGCATTTAATTACCCGCCTCTGGCAGAGATCGGTATTCATATACAATACAATTACGGGGCTATTGACTATTCTCCACGGACAGAACCATTGACAGCATTCACTCCGATGGATACCAATATAGCTATTTTACACCTTTTCCCGGGCATACGCACAGAATTAATAGATGCTGTCATCAACACTCCTGGATTAAGAGGACTTATTTTGGCAACCTATGGCTCTGGAAATGCTCCAACAAACGCCTGTTTCTTAAAAAAAATCAAGGAAGCAGCTCAAAAAGGCATTATTATCTACAATGTGACCCAATGTAAAGGAGGTACTGTGGAAATGGGACGCTACGAAACAAGTAGAGAGCTACTAAATTATGGAGTATCAAGCGGATATGACATCACTTTAGAAGCAGCCGTTTGCAAGATGATGCATTTATTAGCTAAGTACACCGAAACTAATGAAATAAAAAAATACTTAAATTCATCAATAAAAGGAGAAATAACCGTGAATCATATTGGGTTTTAACATTTTTTTTGTACCTTGCCGCGTCTTTTGATGCGTCTTGTAGGGGAAACAAAGGTTTGCAAAGGGCAACAAAGATCAGAGAGTTAAATTTTAATTATTTATAAACTAAAAATCAGTTAAAGAGATCATGAGAAAATTATTTGCACTAATAGCAGTTTTAGGAATGCTTACTATTGGAGCATCAAAACTAATGGCTCAGGAAGAAGAAGCTGCTCCAGCAGCACAGACAGAGCAAACTACGATGTCAATTACCGATGATGAAGCGATCGAAAGTACTTCAATGCATGCAGCGATCAAGCAGAAATTTATTGAAGGTGGTGCAGGATTTATGGCTGCCGTTGTTTTGTGTTTGATTTTCGGTTTGGCTATTGCTATTGAAAGGGTTATTTATTTGAACCTTTCTGACACCAATACTAAAAAATTCATTGCTGGTTTTGAAGATTCATTAAACAATGGTGGAATCGAAGCCGCAAAAGAATATTGCCGTAACACCCGGGGCCCGGTAGCAAGTATCTTCTATCAGGGTCTTGAACGTTATGACCAGGGAATCGATATGGTTGAAAAATCAGTAGTATCTTATGGCTCAGTTCAGATGGGTCTGATGGAAAAAGGTTTAACTTGGATCGGATTGTTTATTGCTCTGGCTCCTATGTTGGGATTCTTGGGAACTGTAATCGGTATGATCCAGGCATTCGACCAGATTCAGGCGGCTGGTGATATGAGCCCGGCGTTAGTTGCAGGAGGTATTAAAGTGGCTTTGATTACAACCGTAGGTGGTTTGATCGTAGCTATGATCCTACAGGTATTTTACAACTATTGCGTATCAAAAGTAGAAGGTATCGTTAACAACATGGAAGATGCTTCTGTAAGTATGTTGGATATCCTGGTTAAATACGAGCAAAAAAATAAATAAACCATGAATAGTAAGAGAATATTAAATATAGTAACAATCGTATTATTCCTTATTACAGTGGTGATATTGGGCCTGTTCATGTTCGGTGGAGAAATACCGAACCAGCTCTACGACACCCCTATATATACAGGAGCCTTGTTAAACTGGGCATACGTATTGTTTGGTATAGCAATCATAGCAGCTATCATTTTCCCGATTGCACGTTTATTCACCCGTCCTAAACAAGCTATGAAAAGCTTTATTGGATTATTGGCCGTGATAATCGTCGTAGTGATTGCTTATGCGATGGCTGATGGTACTCCAATGAATATCCCAGGTTATAATGGACCGGACAACGTTCCTTCCATGTTGATTTTATCGGATACTATTATTTTTACCATGTACATTCTGTTTATAGGAGCAATCCTGGCAATTTTAGGAACAGAAATTTACAGAAGACTGAAATAATCTCTCTTTAGAGAAAAAGAAAAACAAAAGGAATATGGCAAAAAAAACACCAGAAATTAATGCCACTTCAACAGCCGATATTGCGTTCTTGTTGCTTGTATTCTTTCTGGCAACAACAACTATGAACGTGGATTCAGGATTGTTCCGAAGACTTCCGCCTTATATGCCAGATGTTGAAAACGCACCCAAAATTGCAAAACGGAATATTTTGCAAGTATTGGTAAACCGGGATAACCAATTGGCAATTAATGGTGAGATAGCAGACGTTTCAACTCTGAAAGACAGAACGATAGAATTCATTCTGAATCCCGGAAACCGGGACGATCTTCCTGTAAAGGAAGTCAAGACGATTGAACTCTTTGGTCCGGTTGAAGTTTCTAAAGGAATTGTTTCACTGCAAAGCGACAAAGGTACTTCATACGAAATGTATATTGCCGTACAAGACCAATTGACAGCTGCATTCAGTGAAATGAGAAATATGAAAGCAAATGAAAAATGGGGTAAAAACTTCAACGAACTGACACCGGAACAGCAGGAAGCTGTAAAAGATGTCATTCCAATGCAAGTTTCAGAAGCAGAACCTAAAAACATAGGAGGGAAAAAATAATGGCAAAATTTAAAAAAGACGGTAAAAGAGAGACGCCTGCTATTTCAACGGCATCTTTACCCGATATCGTGTTCATGTTGCTATTCTTCTTCATGGTGAGTACCACTATGCGTGAAGTTACCCTGATGGTTGACAATGCAATGCCCGAAGCTACGCAAACCGTAAAACTGGAGAAAAAAGCGCTTGTCAGTAATATCTATATTGGAAAACCCAAAGCTCAATTTCAGGGAGCTTACGGTACAGAGCCTAAAATTCAGTTGAATGACCGTTTTGCAACTTTGGAAGAAGTGCAAGCTTTTGTAGCTTCAGAACGTGAAGTCAGAAAAGAAGAAGACAGAAATAGCATTACCAACAACCTGAAAGTAGACAGAGATGTTACTATGGGTATCGTTACTGATATCAAACAGGAGTTGAGAAAAGCGAATTCTTTAAGGGTAAATTATGGTAGTAGAAAAAAAGCTACAAGATAATTAACCCATCCATAAGAAAAATAAGAGGGAACTGATGTTCCCTTTTATTTTTTTATTATCTTTGCATCGCATTTGGTTCCGTAGTTCAATGGATAGAATGAAGGATTCCGGTTCCTTTGATTGGGGTTCGAGTCCCCACGGGATCACAGATTGTAACGCAATGTATTTAAAACTAATACATTGCGTTTTTATTAAGAACTATTTTGAAAACAGAATACGGTTGTTAAAATAGGACTTTATCCAGATTAAAAAGAATCATTTATGCAGCCTAAACTCTCCAAACATACTCAATTCAAAGTCATCGGTGGATATACGTTACTTTTTCTACTGACAATATTCTCAACGATATTGATATACAGGCAAATCACTAAGCTCATTGTCAATGAAGAAAATGTCAGTGATGCCAACCGTAAACTATTCATTGTAGGTAATACCATCACTGGCCTCTATGAGGCCGAAACCTTAGGCAATGCTTTTATCCAAACCGGACTAAGTAGTTATTTCCGGCAATATATGTCCATCATGGACGTAACCGAAGCCAATATTGATTCTTTAAGGGACTTAACTACCCGACTAGACCAATTACTCCGGATCGACACAATTAGTAATCTGTTGGAGAACAAAATACGTAACATGAAAGACCTTGTCTACGTGAAACGATCATTTGTTCCGGAAGAATTTTATAATAAAGCAATCGCCACCATCGAATCGGACAAGGACTCCCTGAAAAAAGAATCCAATGTCCGGAAACGTTATGTCACTACCCTGGATAGTACGTATGTCAAAAACGAAAATAAAAAAAGACGTTGGTTCTCCAGAGCTCAACCCGATTCTGTACTGACAGTCACCAAGACCCAGCATGTGATTGTTGACACTTTAAATTATTCGTTACGAAACACAGATACTGTAGTCAATATCCTGCGGTCCACTTGGGAAGATGTTCAAAAACAAACCCAGACCATCACAAAACAGATCAACCGTAAAGAATACGCTTTAATTAAACAGAGTACAGTCATTACTGACCAATTAAGAAGAATATTGGGTGAATATGAAAAAGAAGAAATCAACCATGCCTATTTAAAACAATACAACCGCGAACAGACCATTACAACTATGATCCGCATCTTCGCCCTGGTTGCAGCAATCTCATTTTTATTGGTTGTTTTTTTTACCTTTTTCATCCTGCGTGATCTTTCCCGTAGCCAACGTTATAGACGTGAACTCGAGTCCGCCAACCGATATACGGCCCAATTGCTCGAAAGCCGGGAGAAAATGATTCTAACAGTGACCCACGACATCAAATCTCCTCTTAGTTCTATTATCGGATATATTGAATTACTCCGGAATACCCCGGTCAATGACAGGCAAAGTTATTTCCTGAAAAATATGCAAGGCTCGTCAGAACATATTCTAAAACTAATAGGCAACTTACTGGACCTGTCTAAATTGGAAAATAACAAAATAATCATAGAAGAAGTCATATTTCAACCAGCCCGTTTATTCCAGGAAATAACCGATACTTTTATCCCGCTAGCATCAGCAAAACACCTGGAATTACAAAGCAAATTCGGAGCAGACCTCAACCAGGATTATAAAGGCGACGCCCTCCGTATCCGGCAAATTGTTACTAATATTTTATCCAACGCCATTAAATACACAACAGAAGGCTCTGTTAGCTTTACAGCTACCAGCTCTACAGACGATAAACAAATCATGCTGAAAATCAGGGATACGGGATCAGGCATGACTCCGGAAGAACAAAAGTTAATCTTTCAGGAATTTACCCGTCTAAAATCACATTCAGCCATAGAGGGGACAGGATTAGGCCTGACTATTACATTAAAACTAATCCATTTATTACAAGGAAAAATAAAACTACAAAGTGAACCCGGCAAAGGCAGTTGTTTTACTATTACTTTACCGCTCCGTAAGGTTCTATCTACTGAAAAACGTCCTTCTAATATTTCCAATTTCCTTCCGAAGACAGAGCTTTCCGGCCTCAAAATCTTACTGGTAGACGACGACCCCTTGCAACTCGAAATGACTGTGGGATTATTAAGTCATTATGGTATTCAAACCGACATAACCACTCAACCTGAAAAAGTCCTGCACAAATTACAAACCGAACACTATGATCTGGTATTTTCAGACATTCAAATGCCCGGGATGAGTGGTCTGGAATTAGTGAAACAAATCCGTCAATATCCGGGAAGCAGATTCTCACAACTCCCGGTTGTCGCTCTTTCTGCAGATTCTGATAAACAAGAATCAGACTACCAACAGGCAGGTTTCACTTCTTATCTCAGCAAACCCTTCAATTCTAATCAACTGATACAACTAATCTGCCGGTTAACAAATAACAAAATGGCTCCCCAACAAAACCAGGTCAGCGAATCACAATTGCCAGATTCCCGAGGGTATACCTTATCAAACATCCGGATGTTTACAGACAACGACCCCGAAGCCTTGAAAAAAATCATCGGTTCATTTTTGGCTAACACCCGGGAACATCTTATCCTATTAGAGAAATATCAAAACGAAAAACAATGGAAAGCACTCAGTCAGCTGGCGCATAAAATGCTCCCAATCTTCCGCCAAATAGAAGCAACTGCTATTGTTGAGATATTACAATACCTCGAACATCCGGAAAAGGAACAGCTGACTGAAAAAGATATGGGGCAATTCACTGAAAAAGTAATCCCTCAAATAAAGAAATTATTGGAAAACCTGGAAAAAGACACCTAAAACTTATTCGATAGCATAAAGCTTCATTTTATTGTATAATGTTTTACGGTCTATTTTTAGCAGACGGGCTGCTTCGCTCTTATTGTTATTGCATTTAACCAGAGCTTCGCGGATAAGGTCTATCTCCCGTTTTTCACCTTTTAGTGCCATTTCACTTTCCTCCTTGACTGTAGCTTGAGACAATTCTGAAGGGATATGCTCCAAGGTAATAAAATCCCCTTGACACAATAGTGTGGCTCTCTTCACCACATTCCTCATCTCCCGTAAGTTACCGGGCCAATTATAATTCCGGAATACCTCCATTACCACTTCGTCAAATCCCACGACTTCTTTACCTAATTCTTCATTTGAAGCTGCCAGGAAATGATTGGCAAATACAGGAATATCTTCCCGACGGTCACGCAAACTCAATGCCTGCAAAGAAAATTCATTTAACCGATGATATAAATCTTCCCGGAAATTCCCTTCAGCAACTGCTTTTTTCAGATTCTCATTGGTAGCTGAAATAATACGGACATCAAAAGAAATTTCCTTATCACTACCCACCGGCTTTACCTTCCGTTCCTCCAAAGCCCGTAATAACTGAACCTGAACATCATAACTCAAATTTCCGATCTCATCCAGAAAAATCGTCCCCCCTGAAGCTTGTACAAAATATCCGGTCTTATCATTCACAGCCCCTGTAAATGCTCCTTTCACATGTCCAAAAAATTCACTTGCAGCCAAATCCTTGGGAATTGCCCCACAGTCTACAGCAATAAAAGGAGCTTCTTTACGGTTGCTCTGCATATGAATCAAACGGGCAATATACTCTTTCCCAGAAAATCAACACCGTCATCATAGTCGGTGCAACCAACCGGATGTATTCATACAATTTATCCGCATCCTGACTCGTCCCTTTTATATAAGTTGTAGCTTGCTCTTTTTTCTCCCGTTTCTTACCAATAGGTTGTGACTTTTGTTCCAAAGCATCCTGGATTTTTTTCAGAATCTCATCCGGAATCACCGGTTTCGCCACATAATCAAATGCTCCTAGTTTTATCGCCTGTACAGCTGTATGAATATCCGCATACCCTGTCATTAGAATAACCTGTACTTCCGGTGTTTTTTCCTTGATATTTTTCAATAAATACATACCATCCTCGTCCGGAAGCCTCAAATCAGTCAAAATTACATCGTACTTAGCTTCTTTCGTTTTGCTTAATGCCTCCCGACATGAAAAAGCCTCATCAACTTGAAAACCTTTTTTAGTTAACCAAGTTTTCAACATTAAACAAAAAGTGGTATCATCATCTACTAATAAAATTCTTGCCATTCTTTCTTATTCTTAAAATCGCTAATCCAGAAGCTATATCAAACCGGAATCCGACATCCGCATTATTCCTGTGAATCACATTGCGAAATTAAGAAATATTTTTATTCCTCCTACGCCTAACTCCCGCACATTCTCAATAAGAAAAGATTTAAAAATCATTTTTATAGATAAATAGCAAAAGGTCACGGATCAATTCCAAGCCACAACCTGTCTGGGCTCAATCATTTGCTGAGACAAATATTCACCTTCACTGGTATAGAAAGTAATCAACTTGTTGTTTCCGTTCTTCAATATAAGTTTATAGATATCTTCATATTCACAAAACACCTCATCGATAGAAAAAGCAACATATTTCGTCAATACAGCTGACTTCACTTTTTGGGGTAAGTCCGCAATTTCCATTCGGGTATAATAAGCATTTCCCAGCATCAAATCATCCACCTTAACAGAAGGCATTTGTTTTCCTTTCTCTAAATTTTTAACCAACGATTTTGAAGGAGATACAACATCTACTGCAAATATTGTTAAAACAAAAACTACCATCATTGTTCCGATCAGAATACCTTTATTTTTCATAACATGTGAATTTTTAAATAATTTTCCCGTTTTATAAATTAAAAGAGAAAAAAACATGCCATAAAAAACAAACGCTAGCAAAAATCAAATTATATCACACATTATCAATACATTAAAAACCAACATAAAAATAATACTTCTATTTACAAGTGTAGAAAAATGCGGAAACATGTGGAAAAATTCCACTATGCCATCAGATTTTCCTCAGCGTTGTATACTTTTTGAATATCCCAACCTGATTTATGCCGTTCAAATTTTAAGCGGATTTGTTCCAGGCACAGATTACCGATACTCCCTTCATGGGTATGATGTAACGGACGGCAAGTATCACTATCATATTCACCAGCCTGTACTTTCAAACCAACTTTCTTATAAGCTTCCCGAAAAGGCATTCCGGCAGCCACCATATCATTTACATCTTCAACAGTAAAAAGATAATTATAGCGCTTGT
>URJC01000052.1 GCA_900548135.1 uncultured Odoribacter sp.
ACATTACCTGTACCCGCTTCTCCTTTTGTACGAATCATAGCGGCACCTTCACCAATCCGCCGTAAAGCTTCACCTAAATTACGTGCCCCACAAACAAAAGGCACTTTAAAAGCTGTTTTATCAACATGGTACAACTCATCAGCCGGAGTCAGCACCTCGCTCTCATCAATAAAATCTATACCTATTGCCTCTAATATCTGAGCTTCCACAAAGTGACCGATCCGTACCTTTGCCATAACCGGAATCGAAACAGCTTTCTGAATAGCCTTAATCATTTGAGGATCAGACATCCGGGCGACACCACCATCCCGACGGATATCAGCCGGCACTCTTTCCAATGCCATGACAGCGCAAGCCCCTGCAGCTTCAGCTATTTTTGCCTGCTCTGCATTAGTCACATCCATAATTACCCCACCTTTCAACATCTGAGCAAGGTTTTTGTTTAATTCGTATTTTCCCATAGTAATCGTAAGGTTATAAACAATTTAATTAAATATTATTGAATAACTCAACTATTCAAATCCATAAATGGTTGTTTTATGATATGCCTTTCCTGGTACAAGCAAAGTTGAAGGAAAAGCAGCATGATTAGGTGAATCCGGCCAAAATTGTGCTTCTAAAGCAATACCGGCGTATTCACCGTAATGTTTTCCTCCTTTTGCATGTGCAACATTCAGATAGCGGCCGGTATAAACCTGTAAACCAGGATAATCAGAACACACATATAGCGTTATAGCAGACTTCTCACAGAAAAGTTCTGCCTGCCGGATTACTTTTCCGGCATTATCAAAAATAAAACAATCATCCAACCCACCATACTGGGAGATCACCTCACTCAAAGAACGCGGCTCTGTAAAATCATACGCCCCTTCTCCCTGAAGAAAAGTCCCATCAGGAATTAAATCATCTGTTTTCAGATATTTATTTGTATATAATTTCAAAACATGTTTTTTTATATCTGTCCCTTCAGAATCCAGATTAAAATACGGATGATGAGTCAGATTGACGTAACAATCTTTATCTGTCACTGCCTTATAGGTCATCCGAAGTTCTTTTCCAATTACCTCAAAATAAATATCAACAGTCAATGTTCCGGGGTAATTTTCCTCTCCGTCAGGGCTAATATAACGCAATGACAAAGTCGTAGCCTGAGAGGATGTAACCGTCCAAATTTTCTTATCAAAACCACAAATTCCTCCATGCAAATGATTAGGTCCGTTATTCACAGCCAACTGGTAAGTCTTCCCATTCAGTACAAACTGTCCTCCGGCTATACGGTTTCCATACCTGCCAATAGCTGCCCCCAAATAGGCTCCCGCCTCCACATATTCAGGGGACAAATAATCTTCAGCATGTTCCATTCCAAGAATAGTATCTATTGCTTCTCCCCTCTCATTCTTCACAATCATCCGGCAAATCGTTGCACCCCATGTGGAAATATGCACCTCCAAAACATCATTTTTCAGGATATAAATTTCTGGTTTCATGCATTTTATCTTTACTATTTGTCTTAGCTCATTCTCTTACAAATTTTAAGCAAAAACAAATAAAATATTATTAATTATTCGCAAAGATAGAAAAATTTCATCACTTTTTTCACAGACAGCTAATTAGGAAAAATTAAATACATTTCTTACAAAATTATTGGATACATCAGTTGCGCATTTTTCAGGATATGTTGCGCTACTAAAAAAAATATTATATTTTTGTCAGACAATACACACATGCAAGTGATACACCTAACAATACAATATGAACACACTCGATCTAGAACATAGATTTGCAGAAATCTATGGTAAAAAAGCAATGCATGCTTTTTTCGCTCCAGGCAGAGTAAATCTTATTGGCGAACATACAGACTACAACGGTGGTCTGGTTTTTCCATGTGCACTGAGTTTCGGTACCTATCTTTTACTAGCCAAAAGAGAAGACCGGGAGACACATTTTGCCAGTATTAACATGGATTTTTCCGGAACCGTTAATGCAAACGCTTTCGTAAATAAACCAAAAGAATGGATAAAATACCCACTGGGGGTAATGAAAGAATTTGCTGACCGTGGATATGATGTTTGGGGATATGATCTATTATACCCCTAATGGGGCTGGCTTGTCTTCTTCCGCTTCTATTGAAATAGTTACGGCTGTGATGCTGAATGAAATGACGGCAAGCGGTTTGGACAGAGTGGAATTGGTGAAAATAGCTCAAAAAGCTGAAAACATATATGTCGGTGTAAACTGCGGGATTATGGATCAATTTGCAGTCGGTATGGGAAAAGCAAACCATGCAATCGCACTCGATTGTGCCTCCCTCCGATACAGTTATGTCCCTCTGGCAATGAAAGGTTATAAGCTGATTATTGCTAATACCAATAAAAAAAGAGGATTAGCCGATTCTAAATACAATGAAAGAAGAAGTGAATGCGAAGAAGCAGTGGCGGCAATTTCCACAGCCCGCAAAATAAATTTCCTTTGTGAACTCAACGAAACAGAATTTGACGCCTGTAGTAGCCTGATTAAAAACGCCACTGTCCGTCGCCGGGCTAAGCATGCTGTTCATGAAAATCAAAGAGTGATAAAAGCAATTAACGCTTTAAAGACAGGTGATTTAAAAACATTCGGTCAATTGATGAACGCCTCACATCAGTCACTAAAAGAAGATTATGAAGTGACAGGCTTAGAACTGGATACCTTAGCCGAAGAAGGCCAACATCTGGAAGGTGTCCTTGGTTCCCGTATGACAGGAGCAGGCTTTGGTGGTTGCACGGTTGCTCTCGTAAAAGAAAATCAAGTCAACAACTATACCGAAAAAGTCGGCGAACTCTATAGATCAAAAACCAATCTCGAAGCTACATTTTATATTGCAGATATTGGTGAAGGTGCACGTAAACTTTATTAATAACCAAGATAAAATCATACTATGAATCCAAGTTTTCACATCATAGACTTTGTCATTCTCGGCATCTATGCAGTATTGCTGGTTGGTGTAGGTCTATGGGTATCCCGTACCAAAAAGGGACAAACTAAAACTGCTGAGGATTATTTCTTAGCCAGTAAAGCACTGCCCTGGTGGGCAATCGGTTCATCACTGATTGCTGCCAATATTTCAGCAGAGCAGTTCATCGGAATGTCGGGTTCCGGATTTGCAGGAGGTTTAGCAATTGCTTCCTACGAATTTATGGCAGCCCTGACTCTTATTATCGTAGGTAAATTCTTCCTGCCAGTGTTTATTAAACAAGGGATTTACACAATTCCGGAATTTGTGGAAAAACGTTTTTCTACCAACCTAAAAACAATTTTAGCTGTATTCTGGATTGCACTTTTCCTATTTGTAAATCTTACTTCGGTATTATTCCTGGGAGGTAAAGCGATCGACACAATTGTAGGAGTTGGTGATGGCAGTATGGTTATTCCTGCTATCATAGCCCTGGCATTATTTGCAGCAGCTTATTCTCTATACGGAGGACTTTCTGCCGTTGCATGGACGGATGTTATTCAGGTTGCGCTTTTGGTAATTGGCGGCGTCATCACAACTATTGCTGCTCTACACTACGTCACTCCTGACGGAGGTATCATGAACGGAATCTCACACGTTGCTGATGTAGCAGCAGACAAATTCGATATGGTGCTCTCCAGAGATAACAAAGAATTTAATAATCTTCCCGGTATCTATGTCCTGATCGGTGGACTTTGGGTAGCTAACCTATATTATTGGGGATTTAACCAATACATCATACAACGTACTTTAGCGGCAAAATCTTTGAAAGAAGCCCAGAGGGGTATTGCCTTTGCAGCTTTCCTGAAAATGCTGATTCCTTTTATCGTTGTTATTCCGGGAATCGTTGCCTGGGTTATGTTCACAGAAGATTTACATGGTGCTAAAAATGCATTCGAAATTGCAGGTTCCACCGCTTTGAACAATGATAATGCTTACCCCTGGTTAATCAGTACCTTTATTCCAGTTGGGGTAAAGGGACTCGTACTGGCTGCATTAGCAGCAGCTATCGTCTCCTCACTGGCTTCCATGCTGAACTCGACTTCCACTATCTTTACGATGGATATTTACAAACCTTACATCAATCAGGCAGCTTCACAAACAAAGCTGGTCAACGTAGGGCGTCTGACAGCAGGAATTGCTTTAGTTATTGCAGTCTTATTGGCACCTCTCTTAGGTGGTATCGACCAGATGTTCCAATACATCCAGGAATATACAGGACTGGTAAGTCCGGGTATTCTGGCCGTATTCCTCATGGGCTTATTCTGGAAAAAAGCAACCAACAAAGGTGCGATCTGGGGTGTCCTCAGTTCAATTCCAATTGCATTAATCTTTAAACTGTTGCCATTGGAAATGCCATTTATGGACCAAATGTTCTATACCTGCATCATCACGATAGTTGTGATTTTTATGGTTAGTCTGAGCAGTTGTCCTACAGATGACGACCCTAAAGCAATCAAATTAAGTGCAGATATGTTTAAAACGGATAAAGTTTTTAATATCTGTGCATACATCATCTGTATCTTACTAGCAGTCATTTATACTGTTTTCTTCTAACACTGGAAACAAAAAACGGAAGACTGAAATCTTCCGTTTTTTGTTTCCATAGCTTTGGGATTTATTTAAAGATGACCTCAGATTCCCCCTGTTTTCCCTGTTCCTGATATTTCAACTCTATCCTCGTCAATTTTTTACCCCAACAGTCCATCCTGTCATCATCCATCACTTTTACCTCAAGTCCCAATTTCATTTGCCGGGGGTTATAAATCATCTTCACCTGTTGTTCTCCTTCTCCCAACAACAATATTCCACTTTTGGAAGCATCCACTTTACAAGCCGTCAGGAAATGTAAGGCAGTCGTACCTTTCACCTCTGTCAACTGATACTGGTCGGCAACCTTCAAATAGTTTCCACGCACAAAAGTATACGTTCGTTTCCACGACTTACAGGCAGCCTGGAGCGGATAAGCTGCAGCCAGGTTAAGACTAAACATTAACCGGCGTCCCTGATCTGAAAAACTAACATCTGAAGCGCGGTATCTGGTACCAAACGCCTGCTGCTCACCATTCACAAGCGGTAAATTATGCCAGGCAGATTGCATATTCCAAATCTCATACCGCTTATTGCTAAAAGTTTTTGCCGTATATGTTCCCACCCCTGCATCAATCAACACTGGCTTTCCATTTTTATATAAAACAAAACTTCCAACATCATTGTGGTTATGACTCTCATTATTATATCCTCCTTTAGCAGCAAAAAATAATCCCTGACTACTTCCTGCCTGTTCACGTCCGACAGCCACCTGAATGCCCTCCATCCAGGCACTCTTGTAAGCAGGAGCTTTGGCCGTACATTGGGCAAATTCATTCCTGATCAGTAAATAATTCAGCACCTGATCCAAAGCCCCTTGTAACGGATTTTTTTCAATACCTGCCAAATCTCCCATATATTTACCAAAAGACATCAGTTCAGGAGACTGAGTATTCTTTCCAAAACGGTAGATGACTGTAGGTACGCTCCCGTTTTTTGCCCCAGCATCAGCGAAATTGATAAAATACATACTGTCAATATGCATCTTAGCTATATATTCTCCCATCTTCCGGATCAATGGTTCCTGAAAAATATCCACTTTGCCTCCCGTCGCATCCCGCAAAGCTTCCAGATATTCCATCATTTTTCCCGGTGCACATCTCCAATATGAAGGCCCTTCTTCACATCCTCCGTCATCTTTGTAATAATTAATAAAACGATCCACCGAACGCATGGTTTTCCTGACAACCTCCCGTTTCAATTGCGGATCAGTTTCTGCCAACAAAGCAGACATCAATACATTATAATTACACCATACATTCCAGTTATTTACAAAACTTCCTTTGAACCCCATCCACCACAAATCATCCCTGCTGAGATATGGCCGGAAAATACGGGTTTCCAATTCCTGTTCTATCCGTTTAGAAATCAAAGGAGAAACCCGATCAAATGCTGTTTTAAAAAAATAATAAGTCCACGCAAGTAAAGTACTCTGTTCCCCGGAATACAGGTCTATAATCACATCATTGACATCAGGCACTCCCGCCCCTTTTTTCTGGCTGGCCAAATGAGCTGTCCCCACCCAGGTAGAACGTTCACAGATCATCCATACCTGATCGATAATAGCATCTATAAACCGTCCCTTACCTTCCATTAATTCCCCTAGTACCAAATTTTGTAACTGAGTCCGTTGAGCCTCATCCAAAGCATCACAATTTTTCCGATCTCCTATCCGGACATATTCCAGATAAGTTGTCAAAGGGATAGACCATACTCCTTTTTTCTGACTTTTCTCAGCTTTTCGGATAGCCTTTTCTTTTATATCTACCGGAACTGATTCCCAAAAAACCCGGTCTGCATAACCAGGATAAGTGATGGACCTGATCTCCGGAAGTTCTTGCCCACCTAAACTCTTTTCGAGTAAATTCCTTTTTTCTTGCCCATATCCTGTCCCAGCGGTCAACAGCATAAAGACCATTCCTAAAAAAACACCACGTAACATAATTCTACTTCTTTATTTAAAACAACATTATTCAGAACAAAAATAGTTAAAAAATCCTCCCTTATTCCCTAAAAACCCCTCTACAAAACAGGAAAAGACATTTAAGCATAAAAAAGAGATATTATTTAAATTCCAGACAAATTGTTTTTTGTATACTTGTTCTGAAATTTAAATAATAATCTATTCTTAAAATTATCAACCATGATACCACATCCCTGGTTATTACTTTGTATTCTGCTGGTTTTATCCTGCTCCGGAACAAAAAAAACAATACGTCCTACCCCCGGACAACAAGCCATGATTGACAGGAAATATGGCATGTTTCTTCATTATGGCATGAATACCTATCTTGACAAAGAATGGAGTGACGGTACTACCCCTGCCTCCACCTTCAATCCACCGGAAGAAATGGCAGCAAAAATCGAAAATTGGGTAACCACAGCCAAAAATGCAGGCATGCGTTCAATTGTACTTCCAGTGAAACATCACGACGGTTTTTGCCTATGGAATACCCAATACACCGATTACAGTACAGCCCATCCTGCTATCCTACATCCCATTGATGTTGTAAAAACCTTATCGGATGCTTGCCATAAACATGGGATCACTTTCTCCATCTATTATTCCTTATGGGATCGTCACGATCCTTCCTATAAGAAAGAAGACCCGCATGAATATATTGTCTTTATGAAAAATCAACTTCAGGAATTGATGACTCAGTATGGAGAGATTGGGGAACTTTGGCTGGACGGAGTCTGGGATCGGAAAAATGAAAAATGGTATTTACAAGAAATTTATGATTTCGTAAAATCCATGCAACCTCAGTGTCAGATTTCAACCAACTGGACTCTGAATAAACGTCCTATAGATATGCACGAAGGAGATTCCATTGTCTACTTTCCGGCAGACTTCCGGTTATGGGATCCTTATCTTCCTATGGCCAATGATCCTAAAATTTATTCCCACCATGGAGAAAAATATTACCTGCCATTCGAATGTACACAAACAATTTCAGTACTCGGAAACTGGTTTTATCATCCTCAGGATACGCTATTCCGGAATGTCGATGATCTGGAAGAAATCTTTTTCAAGGCTACCCGCAATGACAATTGCCTCTTGCTAAATGTACCACCAGATGGGAACGGGAACTTCCATCCGAAAGCCGTAGAGCAAATAATTAAACTTGCAGAAAGACTAAATATAAAAGGCGGTAAACCTTTCCCCAAGAAATTAAAGCAACCTCATTCTCTTATGTCAGATGTAACAACCAGTGTCAGCAGTGTCTATAAAAACGATTCACTCCATTACGGGGCTTATTGCCTGACAGACGGAGATGTTTCTACCTCCTGGAAATGCAATGAAAAAAAAGGATGGTTTGTTATGGATCTGGGACGTCCCTGTACATTCCAACAGGTTCAACTCATCGAACAGGCAAACTACATCAAAAATTACACTCTTGAGATTACGGATGGCCCCGATGATAATTGGAAAATTGTTCATTCCGGGACCGCCCTATCAAATCCGGAATTGAGCAGTTTTATGGGATATGGGTACGGAGAAATCCATCTCAGCAAACCTGTTAACGCCCGAAAAATCAGATTTACCATTCAGACTGCAACTAATACCCCTGCTATATATTCGGTGAGATTAAAATAAAAATCTATTTACAAGTTGCATTTACCAATTGGTAAATGCAACTTGTAAATTATCAGGATTACAAATAGGCTTTTAACCGTTTGTTATTCTTCACCTCTTTCAGTTTCCTGATCGCTTTAGTCTTAACTTGTCTGACCCTCTCACTAGTCAATCCTAATTTAGTACCAATTTCTTCCAAAGACATTGCCATATACCCATTCAAACCATAATACATACTCAAAATAGCTGCTTCCCGGGCTGAAAGTGTAGAAAATGAACGTTCAATATCTTTTTTCAGGGAATCTTGTGTCAAAGAAGATTCCGGACCTTGTATCGTAGGATCGGGAGCAACATAAATATCATACAATGATACCGACTCTTCATCTGTAGTTAAAGGAGCATCCATAGAAACAGGTTTAGTGGCAATCTTCAGGTTTTCTTTCACTTCAGCAGCTGTAATCTCCATTTTATCGGCTATTTCCTCTTCTGTCGGTTCCCGCTGATATTCTTGCTCCAAAGCCACAAAACAACGATTCACTTTATTTATCGTACTGATTTTATTTAAGGGCAAACGGATCAAACGTGCATTTTCAGCAATTGCCTGTAAAATAGACTGACGAATCCACCATACAGCATATGAAATAAACTTAAATCCTTTGGTTTCGTCAAAACACTCCGCAGCCTTGATCAAACCGACATTTCCTTCATTAATCAGATCTCCCAAAGTTAAACCATGATTTTGGTACTGCTTTGCAACAGAAACAACAAAACGCAAATTACTCAGGACCAATTTCTCTCGGGCAGCTTTATCGCCACTTCGGATTTTTTTTGCCAAATCAGCCTCCTCATCAGGTGATAAGACATGAATTTTCCCTATTTCCTGAAGATATTTTTCGATGGAGTATGACTCGCGTCCTGTAATCTGCTTGGTAATTTTAAGCTGCCTCATATCTCAGATAGTTGATTTAAAATTAATGAATTATTTTTATATAAACAAATCTCTATGATTATTTTTCAATCACTTTTAGTACGATAATTAAAAGGCTTTAGTTACAACCTCTTGGACAAAAAAAAACAACTTTTATTTGGAGACATAAAAAAATTACCTACTTTTGCAGTCCGAAGTGAAAAATAATGATAAAATATAATTAACGATGAAACGGACATTTCAACCCTCAAACACAAAAAGAAGAAACAAACACGGTTTCAGAGAAAGAATGGCAACAGCAGGAGGAAGAGCTGTATTAGCCAGAAGAAGAGCTAAAGGAAGAAAGAAACTGACAGTATCTGACGAACGCAGACACAAAGCATAATTTCTTACAAATATAAAAAAAGCTGCTCTCGGGCAGCTTTTTTTATACCAAATAATTTAACTTTGTCACCAGCCAAAACAGCATCCATGGGGAAACAAAACAAGAAAATAGAAAATATCGAACAACTACTGGCAATAGCCGGGTCTAACCTAAGTGTATTGGAAGAGGAAGTTGATATCAAAGTTCAAAAAGAATACTTTGAAATGGCCAGAGTACTCAATAAAAAACACACAGACCTTGCAGAACTCAGTAAACAATACGTAGAAAACATCAATTATTTATTTGATGAAGCAACAGATACTGAGGTAAAAAAAAAGATGCTGATAGTTTTGGCCACCGTAGACGATGTCACCGTATACCGGACAATAGAAAATTTTTCTAAACAAAATACCCCTTTACAAAAATGGGCAATCATTGCCTTACAACAATCCCGGATGCTACTTCAATCCAATTTACTGGACGATCCTGGAATTTTTATTTCCACGGGTTTGGGAGGGCACGGACTTTTGCTCCGATATTTTTGTGTGTTTTTTTATCGTACACCTGGAGATTTGCAAACATTCCAACAAAATATCCTAACGACAGAAACCGAAACAGCGATCAAAACAGCACAAGGTTCCATTGAACATGTAGAATTCAAAAATGACTTTGCTACCATGTTATTGTTACTGCCGTTACAAACAGATCTGCAACCTTTATTCGCAGGAATTATTGACGAGTGTAATCAATATGGAAATTTCCTCCACGAAAATATGATCATCACCAATGTGAAAAAACTTTCAGAAGAAGAAATTTACCAGCTATTACGCAATAAAAATCAAAATACAGAAATTACCTGACCTATTCCTCATCAGATGACTAATCTGATTTGAAAGGCTATATCATATAATTTATTCCCTTTTACTTCTGTAACTCCAGAACTAATGGAATCCCGCTCCGGATAAATTATAAAACCGGATTTCAGATAACAGGTAAGCCTTTTCAATGGTTTCCAACTCATATTTATATAAGTCCGCCATCCTTTTCCCATAAAAGAAGGGAATGAATACCCATATAAAACATTGTTTTCATATGCATAAATTCTGGACTGGTACGAATCTGTATCAAAATAAGCCAACCTGTATTGCATTTTCAAATTCGTTTTCCGGGTAGTCCAAATAAGATCCTGATAAACCATCCACCCCCATTCCCTCACTTTATCTTTATGGTATTGTGAAACACTGAAACGGGTCCTCAATTCCAACTGCCGATTGAGATGATAATAAAACTGATAACGATATTCACTTTTCTTCCGTTGTACAGAAAGTCCTCCTTTCACATCTTCCGGCCGTACTTCATGTTTATAGCGTATCCCCATCTCAAAATCAGCATATTGATAAATACCCTCCACCAAAGTCTCCCATCCATCTCCAGGAGTAGTCGCCAGGTAACGGGCACTAAAAAAACGGAACCAATCGTAATATACATTGAATTTCAGATTCCTTACCGGGGAAAGATCCAAACCACAATATATACCCTCCTCGTTCGACGTATTCGAAAATTCACCAAAACCAGCAGCATAACGTGATACATAACGTTTGTCATAGCGCCGATATACCACACAACCCGATACCCAGGAATTACCAGTCCGTACCCCATTCAACGTAGCCCATGCCCCATTATCACTACAGGCAGTTTCTCCAAAAAGATAAAAACCCCGGTAAGCAGTCTTATAATCCATACTCATTAACCACCGTTTATCTCCGGTGTCGTTATATTGTTGATATATCCGGTCCCCAGGTATCAAAGCCGGCATAAAATCATAATACAAAGCATTAATTCCTAACTTCCAGAAAGGATGATTCCAATGCAAAGAAAAACCGGCCGTTAGTTCTC
>URJC01000053.1 GCA_900548135.1 uncultured Odoribacter sp.
CTGGAGTACGTTCCTATACAATTGGTTTACGGCTTAATTTTTAATGATTGCATTTATGAAAAAGATATTTTTTCTTTTAATGGCCGGTAGTTTGTTTCAGGCCTGCCAGCTTACAGATGTATTGAATCAGGAGCCACCACATAACCTCACTCCGAACAATGCCATTACGGACGAGAAATCTGCTGAGACTGCCCTTACCGGGATATATGGGGAACAAATCGGGTATGAATCATATATGTCGATCGGGAATCATGCTATGACTGCCGGAATCCTGCAACGAAATGATAATCCGGGGGTAGTGGTGAGTATTTATTATATTGAAAACCGATTACCGGAGCTGAACCTGGTTGGTGCTGCCTATACTCCTTTCTGGAATGCTTTTAATACCATTATTAATTCTTCAACTCAGTTGCTTTCGGTGGTAGAAGGTATGGGGGATAATCTGTTTACAAACGGGCGGAAAACGGCTATGATGGGAGAGATCCGTTTTTTACGCGGGCTGTATCTGTTTGATTTGTTGAGAATGTTCGGAGAATATGATAAACTGGATAGCAAATACGGAATGATTATCCGGGAGACCCCTCCGACTGCCAATGATGTATATAAGGCAAGGGCAACGGTTCAACAGACGTATGATTATATATTAAAAGACATAGATTATGCGATTGAATATGCCCCGGATTTTACTTCTTCAGATTATGCTTCAAAGTTGGCGGCAAAAGCTTTGAAAATTAAGATCCTTTTTTATATGGGAAAATATGAGGAAGCTTTAGAGGCTGCTAATACTTTTATTGGTAATGGAGAACGGGAATTAGTTTCTCCCTATGCTTCTATTTTTACTGATTTTTCGAATAAAGAACTGATTTATACCCGGGGATTTGCCGGTACAGATGAAGTAAAGTATCAGGCAACGCGGGTACAGGCTTATTATAATGAGGGGAAATGGGGACCTACCCCCTCTTTTGCTGAGTTGGTACGGGGAGATCCCAGGGAAGAGGTTATTTTGAAAAATGGAGTCGGGGATGTTTTCGGACCTCAGCAGACGATTCGGAAAGCTTCGAATGCAGAAGGGACAATGCCCACTTACCTGATGCGTTATTCAGAGATTTATATGATGAAAGCCGAATGTGAGGCCCGTACCGGGAAAGGGGATCCGTTAGCTACACTGAATGCTTTACGTTCCGGTCATGGATTGCCGGCTATTACGGGAGTGACCGATATATTACAGACGATCTATCAGGAATGGATACTGGAAATGGGTTTTGAAAATGGACATGAATGGTATGCGACCTGGCGGATGGGGGTAGACCAATTGCTGGAAACTAACCGGGCTGTTGCTGCAAAAATGGAAACTGCGGCAGATCCGGCATTATATAAAGCGAATTTACCTTATAAAAGAATTTATCCCATTCCTTCGGATGAAATCAGCGCAAATAAACTGATGGAACAAAATCCGGGAAATAACTGATATGCTAAGATTGATTTGTTTATATTTATATGCCAATTTTCCCGGTGAATTGGCATATAAACGGTTTTAATGGTCTTGAATTTGATTATCAGGATATATTTTGAATGATGTTAAATTTTAAACATTCTGTTTTTCTTAAGTTTACTCAAACGTTTACTTGTAAAAATTTCACGTATCCTTAACAAATCTTTCCGATTTAAAAGATTAATGCTTAATATTGTAGCGTAAAATAAAGAGGAGATACCCTAATGATTGCTAAGATGATGAAGCTTATGGATGATAATTTTAAACGTAAGATTACGTTGCGGGCTTCTATTGGCATATCGGAAATGAAATATTAACAGAGAAGCTCGCTGAAAGGCGGGCCTTTTTTTGATTCAGGGATTAAATTTGAAGTGATGAGGATACAGTTGCGGGAAGCCGGGCTGGAAGATCGGCAAGAAATAGTGAGGCTGTTCCGGGAAACGATAAGGACTGTGAATATTGCAGATTATTCTGTTGAAGAGGCTGAGGATTGGGCTGCTTGTGGTGAAAAGGTGGGATATTGGGAAGAATTAATCGGGAAATTATATTTTATCGTAGCTGAAGTCGTAGATGGTAAAACGCTCCCAGCTCTATCTGTTGAACGAAATGAAAAAGGACCAATCATTGGATTTGCCTCTATTTCTGACGATGGTTATTTGCATGCTGTGTTTGTACATAAGGATTATCAGCGTTGTGGGGTGGGAACTGCTTTATTGCAGACCCTGGAAAGATATGCAGCCGGAAGAAATATACTGAAGATTGTGTCGGAAGTGAGTATCACGGCACGTCCTTTTTTTGAACATGAAGGATTTCGGGTGGTGAAAGAGCAGAGAAGAAAGGCTATGAGATTGGAGTTAAAGAATTTTGTGATGGAAAAGGCCAAAAGGGACGATTAATGACGAAGAAAGGGGAAAAGGAGGGAAAAAGGTTAAGGAAATAACACACTATTATAAAAAGATGAAAATCAAAGGAGAACCCAGGGCATTTTTGAGCAATGAAGCTCGCCAGTTACTGAATTTGTATGAATCGTTGGGTGAGCGTGCAGAGATTTTTCTACCGCGTCATATTTATGACAATCTGACTAGTTTTGTAAAACTTTGTTTTGAAGAGCCAGATGATCCTACAACCCAGCAGTCGGAAATTAACCGTTATCTGTTGAAATTCCGGGAAGACATTCCGGGATATACGGATGTTGCATTGATGTTGTGTCCTCACAATGATTCGAAAGCTTTTGAATTGAGTGGCCGCAGGGGAACGTTTGTAAAAAGGATTAATGAATTTCTGGATACAGAAGCTGTGAATCCTGATTCCCGTGCACTTTTAAAAAATATCAAAGATACACATGATTTTTCTGTAGGCACTCCTCCTGTCCGTAGTAGACATATTGAATTTATTTCACAGGTACAGTTAGGGGGACAGGTGCGTGATCTCCGTAAATACCGGGATGTGATTGGTGTGACAGGGGATTTGAATGAAGCTCATTGGAATTACCTGATGGATACGCTGGAGCAGATGATCAGCCAGAGTACCCATTATACGACCGGAGCAGAGAAAGCAGATTTTCTGAACCGGATGCGGTGGGCGGTGAATTTCAAAGGGTTGAATGGTATGATTACCACGGTGGTTTCAGGAAATGCTGATAAAGCAGTAAGTTTGCTCCGCGGGGATGTATTTAGCCGGAATAGTGTGCAAGTGCTGGAGAACCCTTCGGCTGAGGAATTGTTTGAGCAAATGTGTGTAGATACTACTTCTGTATTTGTTGTGAAAGCCCGTCATATGAGGGTAAATCCTTTCTCCGGAGAAAAATGGTTTCCTCTTCTGACCCGTTTGGTCATTGTTGATGATTCCCGGGAATCCCGGAGTTCAAATACTTCATTGGTATTCTGCTTCCACAATGGAATTATCAATACTTTAAATAAAGTACATACGAAGAAATTAGGCTCACCCGCTAATACTCAATTGAATTTGCGGTTGATTCTGGAAAATGTGAACCCTTCTTTCCTGGCTGAATTCCGGGAAAAAATCGAAGTACAGATTAAAGAATATGAGAAAGAGATCAATCACATCCTGACCGAACAGATCGGTACTACCGGGGATGCCGTGAAACGGTTGAATGTGTTCAAGCTGGATATGTTCTCCCGGAAGATTGTTCAGGATAAATATTCTCTGGAAAAATTGAGGGATTTTATTTACTTTCTGGAGAACTGCCATAAAGAAGAAAAACGGCAGGTGCAAACCCGTGAGCTGATCGATGAATTTGAAAGCCGTATACGGCAATATTTCTATTCGGATAGCCCTCAGATTCAGGTGTTGAGTGTGTTGGAAGGCGGCGGACGGAACCAGATCCGTACGTATGGACAATATTTGTTGCAAAAACCCCTGCATCGCCTGGAAGACAAGGTCTATAAAGCTTGTGAACTGATCCTGAGTATTATCCCGAGCAATTACGAGCGGACTCTGAAAAATCATTTCCATAAGAATTTCGGCATTAACCTTTTCCTGGAAAAATATCAGGCTTATATTACGAAGGTGGATAATGATGCCAATAATAAAGGGCGGTATGACAATTTTCTGAACGACCTGGGAATACGGGATAAATACAGGGCTTTGGCTGTTGAGGACCAGAATATTGTGAAAGAATTCCTTTCTGCTCTTGGGAATCTGGAACAGACTTCAGTATCTGATTCCGTACAAATGATTATCCGGGATTTGTTGTTCAATCCGAATGGGAAACCGAAACCTTATATTATATATAATGGAATGCAGGCCTGGGAGTATAAGGATTTGTTGCCCGATGATACTTTTGATATCAATCCGTTTGACATTGAGATTGAGAATTTGCCCGATGGACGGTTGGCTTATGAGCGTTTGACTGATAAATTGCTTCGTATAAAGTCGACTCTGGCTTTATTTGATGACAGCGGCAGCTTGTGGGATTTGTTCTGTGAGAACACAACTATCCTGATTAACGACCCGAACAACCCGACGGGGTATTCGGATTTCAATACGGAAGCTTTAAATTCGTTCCTGAAATTGATGAATACTTGTAAGATCACCCTTTTCCTGGACGAAGCTTATGCGGATAGTGTGAAAGTTACGGATAAAAATATGCCGAAATGGCGTACGATTTCGCGGTATATTATTAATAATATCAATGCCCAGAGCAATATCAGGGCTGTGTCGTCTTTATCCACAACAAAGAATTTGTCGGCAACCGGCGATCGTTTAGGGGCTTTGGCGGTGACTCCCCAGGCTGCTTCTGTGGCTGACTTTGTGCGGCAGCATAATTCCAGTTCACATGGAAATAACAATTCGCTGTTGATGCTGAATAACTTACTGGAAATAGCGCAGGTGGCCAAGAAGATCAAAGATACCCTGGAAAGTGAATTGCCTAAGAATGCATCCCGTTTTAAAATCAAGGAGACGTTGATCCGTTTTGTCAACGAGCAGATTGGCCGGACTGAGAAATCGAATGCGAATAGTGTGGCTAACCGTCAGTTGCATAAGACTGCCGGATTTGAAGGCAGTCCGCTGTATCTGTTCCTGCTGGATGAGCTGGTAGCTTTGGATAAACTGGATATATTGGCTTTGCCGGATGATTTCAAGTACCACAACGAACCTTTCTTTGTATATTATCAGAAACGGTTGGTGGAAAATCTGAACCGCTTCCGGGTGAACAAGAATTTCCGGACCGAATCGTTACAGCGGATGAATTGGGCCAAAGAAGTGGCACAGCGGGTGATAGCCCGGTTTGAAGGTACTGAGGTGACTTGTTTACCTTCGGATGGTTCTTACCTGTTTAATTTCCGGGTGGGAGCGTGTTTTTCTTATGCTGATCTGCTTTGTTTCTGCCAGTATTTGGCTTTGAACCGGGGAGTAGCTGCAGTGCCTTATCCTACCGGTTTGGTCCGCTTTGCTATCGGAGGTTTTCTGTCGGATACGGAAGAGAGCAAACAGGTATTTAAGTACGAATTGGAGGATGGTTTTACGATTTTTATGAAATACTGGACCCAATTTGCTGCCAAACGGTTGGATCCGGCTTATAAGGAAGTGGAAAGCCATACGATTCTGAATGAAATATTTGCTTATGCAAAGGCACAGGAATTGATTGACGCTATTATTGCCGATTATCCTTTGTCTGCAAAATATAAGAAAGATAAGGCTCCTTCCCTTCAAATCCGGGATATCCGTACGCTCTATCATGCTTCGCCTGAACGTAGCGGGGTGAGTATCACGACTATTGACCGCTCTGTAAATTCTGTCATAGAGCTTCACGGGGATAAGATCGGTTCTTGCCGGGATGTATTCGAGTTTATCCGTAGCGCTGCTTTTACAAAGGTATATGAGAACTTGCTGGCACAGATTTACAAGAAAGTACCGGCCATTGCCGATCTGGATTTTAACACGGTAAGTTCGAAGTACAGTAAGGCTGTTATTTTGAAGTATATTACGAATAAAAAGACTTTCCAGCCTAACTATAATGTACTGGATGATCCGATGGAGAAAAATGTGATGCGGGAAATTCTGATTGAAATGGAACACATTCTTTTCTCGGATAGCAAAGTGAAGATTCTGGCTATAGATGCAACCGGAAATCCGGAATTGGATAAATCAAAGTTGGAGGGGATTAATGTGATTATTAAGAAATATATCCGTGAAATCCTTTTGCATTTCAATCTGCCTTTCGAGAAGGAAAGCCTGGAACCTAGCCGGAAAGAGATTGTGCGTGTTGCCGGGGAGACTTTTGAAGAGATTATCGGGATTAAGTTGAGCGATCTGAATTTGCAGATTTGGGTGGATGAGTTTATCAACCGGCTGAGGGCTTTACCTGAATTTAAAGGAACTTTACTGGCACAAAAGTGCTTGGGGTATATCATGGATTCAATTGCTGCCGGTATCAACAAAGAGCACATACCGGTGACTGATAAAATCCTGTTTTTGTATTTATTGAATAATGACCATTCGTTCTATCGTTTAGTGTCTGCCAAGTTGAAATATTTCAGTGATAAGATTGAAGCTTGTGAGGATGGGGAAGTGAAGATGTTTACGGAAGAATTTATCACAGAGATTATGCCTTCTCAACTCAAGGAGATCAACGATTATATCATGCGGAGGCGGGATATTAAAGTGGCTGAGGAGGAAATCCACCGGGTGAGCCGCAAGGTGGTATTGTTTTACATCAGCATGATCAAGCGCACCAAAGGAACAGACTATTATCGCCGTTATACCCATACGCTGGTGCGGTTGGTAGAGACTGCTTTTTTAAAACAAAATTCCAGTGTCAACGAGATGGTGCAGCATGGCATTTCAATCTATAAGGGCTTTGAAATGGAAAATAAAGTACTGGAGAGTTTTGATAATGGCCGGATAAGCTGGATCAATGAGCTGATGTGTAAATGCGGGGTGATTTCTTCCGAACAGCCGGTGCAGGAACATACCCGTATTGTGACTGATGCCAAGAAGCGGGAATATCCTTTCCACAAGGTTGACCGCCTGGAAACCCGTTCTAAGGAGCTGACAGAAGATGCGGGGCCGAATGATTATCTGAAATTATTGGACTTGCGGCCTGATTCTTCCTTTTTTGCCAATCGTCTGTCGCGCTTTATTGCCAATATGGATTCGGACGATTATCGCTGTAAGGTGGTGAAGCATGGAATGGTTAAGGAATTGGTGATTTTCCAGAAAGGGTATATGAAATACCTGACGGATAATTATCGTTTGAATTATACGGAAGATATTTCAATCAGGGACATTAAAAACTTTGTTCCTGATGTGATCAGTTTTCTGGGTGCTCCGGAGAAATTGATTTCATTTCCTCAAATTGGGTATTTTGATATTCCCGGTCCAAATGGAAATATCAAAACCATTGTGACTCCGTTGAAACAAAAAGTGGATTATTTTGGAGATGTGAAGAAACCCCGCCTGACCGTGATCAATGAAAAAATCAAAGAGATCGGTGGTAATCCGCGACATGGGTCGTTGTTTGCCGTGGAAGAAAATGACGGAAGTATTTTTGTGGTGGAAATCAACGGAGACAGCGGTGTTGGTAAATCGGAAATGATTGCCGCTTTCATTCTGAAATGGTTGCGTAATAATCTGGAAGGGGTACGTTCAGTGAAATTGATTGCGGGTGATATGTTTCATGAATTCCAGGATGCTGAAGGAAATTTGTATGGTATTGGTACTGAAGTAGGTGATTTTTCAAGAACGACTGATTTTGACCCGGATTATATCCGCTACTATAAGTACCTGTTCGAGAGTAGTGCGGATAGCAATGTGGAAGACTTGAATTCCCGGAGCACGGTGAGCGGTATGTGTGATATCACGATGCCTTATAAGATCGATATCATGCTGAGTGCCGGCAACTATTCGAAGGAGGAAGCCGGTATTACCCGGGTGGACAATCCTGAAAATTTCCTGTTGTATACGGATGCCCATGGGGAGCGGAAAGAGAAGGCGACCAGTCAGGATGGCCCTAATTTCCAGCGTACCCTGAAGCGTTATACGGCCGACAAGAATATTGTAGATGTGATTGCCCGTCATGGTAATTATCTGGATGATATTTTAGATTGGGATTATGTAGAAAATGAAAGGCAGTATTATCTGGCGTCTTCTTATAAATTGTTGGATAAGATTAATATCACGGAAGTGGTAAACCTGATCTTTGACGGTAAACAGTTCAGACGGGACGGAGTGGTGTACACCATCCTTACGGTGTCTTTTGATATGATTCAAAACCGTTTTATTGCGGCAGTATCTTATGGAGAAGAAGAAACCAGGGAGATGAAGATCGACCGCAAGATGTTCAGTGCGATTTTCGATTCTCTGGCCAGTACGCCGGGAGGACAACCTTTTATTGCCGAAGAGGGGCAGTTGGATTCGGTGATGAACCTGGTGAGAATCATGCGCGGAGGGAACGACGGTAAGGGGAAAGCCCGGAATATCCAGTGTGGTATGCTTTCCACTGAGATTGGCAAGAAAGGCCGGGAGATTACCGGACCTCAAAAAGCTGCAATGGAACTGAAGCGGATGATCCAGGAAGTACGGATTACACGTCCTGAAATTAATGAAGGCAAGATCAGGGTGAAACGTTTATTGAATGAGAAATATCGGCATATTTTCAAAGGAGAAATGAATAGTTCGGAATTGTGGCGGTATAATTTCTTTATCTATCAGCTCGAGAATATGAAGAAAGCCGACTATCGCCGGATGGACGATATCAACCGTAAGGTAGATATGAGCAATCTGGTGGATTTTACCCCGGTGTGTCCGGAGAAAGAGTTCAGTCCCCTGTTAGTGAATCCGAATTTGAATATTGAACTAAGCAGTTTCAGTGAGACCTTTGAGGAATTGATGAGTTTACCCAATTACCCGGAATTTGCCCGTGAATTTGCGGAACATATGGAGCAATTGTATATCGCGGACGGGTATAGTGAGGAGACGAATATTAATAATATGATTGTACAATTGTTATTGATGGAAGGTTATATTACCACAGAGGACGTGGCCCGGGGAAGTGTTATAGAAAAAGTGAACCGGGAAACCATAGCTGCTGCTAAGTATGCTGTAGTGAAGTTCTTAGAAGTCCAAAATCAGGAGAAAACAAGTGAAAGTACGTTGCAAAAGGAAAGCAGAAAACCAGTTTCAAAAACTTCAAAGAAAAAGTAGTCTTTAGATTTTATCGTCATTATTTCGTCATATTTTTTTTAATATCGGCGTAACATTGGGTTCATAGCTTTGTCACAGTTAAAGACAAGGCTATGAATTTTTCTTTTATCCGGGATCGTAGATCATTTTCAGATTTTATTTTTATTCTGTGGGCAGGAGGAGCGGCCCTGCTTTCTTATTCGTTAGTATATGCATTGCGTAAACCTTTTACGGCTGCTACATTTGATGGGCTGAGTATTTGGGGAATGGATTATAAGGTTGTAGTGACTATTACTCAGATTTTAGGTTATTTGTTGGCCAAGTTTATCGGCATTAAATTGATTTCTGAGTTAAAGGGACAACATCGTTTAAAATTTATTTTGGGGGCGATTGTTTTAGCTGAGTTGGCTTTAGTCGGTTTTGCTATCCTGCCGTCTCCGGGTAATATCTTTGCTATGTTTTTTAATGGGCTGGCTTTGGGATGTATGTGGGGAGTGATTTTCAGTTTTATAGAAGGGCGGCGGGTAACGGATATGCTAGCCAGTTTATTGGGGATTAGCATGGTGATTAGTTCAGGTGCAGCGAAATCCCTGGGATTGTTTGTGATGGACCATTGGCAGGTCAGTGAGTTTTGGATGCCTGCCCTGATCGGTGGTTGTGCTTTGCCATGCCTGGCTTTATTGGGATATGTGTTGCAATCTCTGCCAAAACCTTCCGAAGAAGACAGAGCTTTGAAAGCAGAGCGGATGACTTTGGATGGAAGGCAACGCTGGGCTTTATTCAAAAATTATATGCCTTTTCTCTCTATTATTTTAGTCGCTAATTTTTTGTTGGTGGCTTTACGGGATATAAAGGAAGATTTTCTGGTGAAAATATTTGATGTTGCGGGGAGTGGTTATTCTTCATGGATATTCGCTCAATTGGACAGTATCGTTACTTTGATTATCTTGATCATCTTCGGATTAATGGTTTTTGTCCGTAATAATATGCGGGTTTTATTGATTTTATTGAGTTTGGTGATTTTGGGCATGCTGACCATGTCTTTTATTTCGTTGAGATATGAGGCATTGCAACTAAGTCCGGTAGTTTGGTTATTTATTCAAAGTCTCTGTTTGTATCTTGCTTATTTGTGTTTTCAGACTATTTTCTTTGATCGTTTTATAGCTTGTTTCCGTATCCGGGGGAATGTCGGTTTTTTTATTGTATTGATTGATTTCATCGGTTATTTAGGAACGGTGATTGTCTTAGCCATAAAGGAATTTTTAAATCCGGATATCAATTGGTTATCGTTTTATAACCAATTGGCGGGTTATGTGGGTTTGGGATGCAGTGTATTATTTGTCGGTGCTTGGGTTTATCTGTACCGGCAGGCAAAACGAAGAGCGTCTGAAAAGGTGATGCCTCTGGAAACTGCTCATGCTTATTGATTGGTTTTATTCTAATTACAGTAATATTTGATTTAAGGACATGAAAAAAGTTAGTTGTGTCATTATGGATTGGGCCGGAACGGCTGTCGATTTTGGGTGTTTTGCTCCATTGAATGCTTTTTTGAGGGTGTTTCAGGAGCAAGGAGTGACGATCACTTACCGGCAAGCCCGTGAACCGATGGGATTATTAAAGATTGAACATATAAAGGCTATTTTGAAAATGCCTGAAGTGAGTGAAAGGTTTCGTATAGCACATGGACGGGAATGGAATCAGAATGATGTCGCAATCATGTATCAGAGTTTTGAGAAACATTTGTTTGCTTCACTTCAGGATTTTACGACTCCTGTTCCGGGAGTTATAGAGACAATGGAACAATTACGTCGTGAAGGGATCCGTATTGGTTCAACGACAGGGTATACCGACGCTATGATGAAAATTGTACAACCCGGAGCTGCTGCTCAGGGATATACTGTAGATTGTCTGGTAACTCCGGATCATTTGCCTGCCGGACGCCCGGCTCCTTATATGATTTACCGGAACATGACAGAGCTGGCGATTCCTTCTGTTGACGAGGTGGTTAAAGTTGGAGATACTATCGCCGATATCCGGGAAGGATTGAATGCAAAAGTTTGTTCTGTCGGAGTAATTACAGGTAGTAATGAGTTGGGGTTGACCGAGGAGGAATACAAAACTATGCCTGAACCGGAGTTATATACTTTGAAACAAGAGGTC
>URJC01000054.1 GCA_900548135.1 uncultured Odoribacter sp.
CCTAATTTATTCAGACATTGATGATGGAAACTATTGACTTCCAGTTTTTCACCGTAAAGTTTCCCCAAAATGGAGTCTTGTTCCAGATTTACCCAATGGAATACGTCTGACCGTGGGCCATATTGGCTATGTAGCATCACTGGATGGTCTATCGCACTGATGTCTTGCCAAAGGGTACCACCTTGTACAACATTTAATAATTGTATACCGCGGCAGATAGCCAGTAAAGGTTTATCTGTTTTCAGAATTTCTTCTGTCAGCAACCATTGTGATAAATCTAGTGAAGTATGAAATTCTTCCAATTTCGGATGAGGTGTTTCGTGGTACAGGATCGGATTGATATCTCCACCACCGGAGAGGAGGAAGCCATCACAAAGCCGGATATATTGCCGGATAGTTTCAGCACCTTCAACAGGAGGGAGAAGCAGGGGTGTTCCCCCTGCTTTTACGATTGCGTCAATATAATCTTTATTGACGTATATTCTTTCCATACCCAGGAATTTACCTTTATCTACCGACAGGAAATTTGTGCTGATTCCAATAACAGGCCTCATGAAACCAAGTGTTAGGAAGATTAGTCTAATTTCAATACAGCCAGGAATGCTTTTTGCGGCACCTCGACATTACCGATTTGCTTCATCCGTTTTTTCCCTTGCTTTTGTTTTTCCAGCAATTTCCGTTTACGGGATATATCTCCGCCATAACATTTGGCTGTAACGTCTTTGCGGACGGCTTTAATTGTTTCCCGGGCAATTACTTTGGCGCCGATAGCTGCCTGTACGGCGATATCAAATTGCTGGCGTGGGATCAGATCTTTTAATTTTTCGCAAATCCGTCGTCCAAAAGCATAAGCATTATCGAAGTGGATCAAGGCTGATAAAGCATCAACTGATTCTCCGTTCAATAAAATATCCAATTTTACCAGATTGGCCTTTCGGTAGCCAATTTGATAATAATCGAAAGAAGCATAACCCTTGGTGATACTTTTTAGTTTATCGTAAAAATCGAAAACAATTTCTCCTAATGGCATTTCATAAGTGATTTCTATTCGATTTCCAGTGTGATATTGTTGATTAATTAAAATCCCCCGTTTACCTAAACAAAGAGTCATAATTGGACCGATATAATCAGCCGGAGTAATAATCTGTGCCCGGATAAAAGGTTCTTCGATAAAATCAAGTGTACTGGGAGGAGGCATATCTGAAGGATTATGCATCTCATAGGCTTCACCTTTGGTTGTATGGGCAATATACATTACGTTAGGTACCGTAGTGATTACGTTCATATTGAATTCACGATCCAGGCGTTCCTGTATTATTTCCATATGCAGCATGCCCAGGAAACCGCAGCGAAAACCAAATCCCAGAGCAGCTGATGATTCGGGTTCAAAGGTCAGGGAAGCATCATTCAATTGTAATTTCTCTATGGAGGCCCTTAAGTCTTCATAGTCTTCAGATTCTATCGGATAGATACCCGCATACACCATCGGTTTTACTTCTTCAAAACCGTCGATGGCAATATCACAAGGTTTGTTAACATGGGTGATGGTATCTCCGACTTTTACTTCGGAAGAAGTTTTAATGCCGGAGATAATATATCCTACGTTTCCGGTTTCTAAGACATTGCGGGGTTCCGGTTTAAGGCGGAGCACCCCGATTTCGTCAGCAGTATATTCTTTACCTGTATTGACAAATTTTACGAGGTCTCCTGTGTGCAGGTTTCCGTTCACGATACGGCAGTAAGTAATAATACCTCGGAATGAATTGAATTCCGAGTCAAAAATCAGGGCTTGCAAAGGTTGATTTGTAAAACCTTCCGGATGAGGAATACGTTCGACGATCGCATGCAGGATTTCTTCCACTCCCAGACCGGTTTTACCACTGGCTTCAATGATATCTTCCCGTTTACAGCCCAAAAGCTCAATAATTTGGTCTTTTACTTCTTCTGGCATAGCATTGGGCATATCCATTTTGTTGAGTACCGGGACAATTTCGAGGTTATTTTCAACAGCCAGATAAAGATTCGAAATGGTTTGGGCCTGGATTCCTTGTGTTGCATCAACAATCAATAATGCACCTTCACAGGCGGCAATTGAGCGGGATACTTCATATGAAAAGTCAACGTGTCCCGGAGTATCGATCAGGTTGAGGACATATTTTTGGTCTTTATAAATATAATCCATTTGGATAGCATGACTTTTTATGGTGATTCCTCGTTCCCGTTCCAGGTCCATGTCATCCAGTACTTGTGCTTGTAGATCTTTCCCGGTTACTGTTCCGGTGTATTCCAACAAACGGTCTGCCAACGTGCTTTTTCCGTGGTCTATGTGTGCAATGATACAAAAGTTGCGGATGTTTTCCATGTGTCAATTTTCGAATTAAATCAGGATGTAAAGATAAGAAAATTGATTTTGTTATAAAGTAGGTTTCAATTGTAAATTTGAAATTTACGGGTAATAGTTTTGGTTTTCAAACTCAGGGACCTGAAAACTCTGATTAATTCGGTTGTCGTATTGTTGTCCAGGGGTTCTGCTTTATTATTTTGGGTCGTCTGGTTTTTGAACTTTCAGACATTTGAACAAGAGAACAATCTTTTATGTATCTTTACCACCGTTACAAAGTATATATATCGATGTAAAATATAGAATTATGGTAAAGTCAATGACCGGTTTCGGTAAAACAACTGTTGAAAGTGGAAATAAAAAAATTGTGATAGAGATCAAGAGTCTGAATTCAAAACAATTGGATTTGAATTTACGAATGCCTAATCTTTACAAAGAGAAAGAAATGGAAATCCGGAGTATGGTGAAAGAACAATTGGACCGGGGGAAGGTTGATATGAACATCTATTTTGATAGTTCGGAAAGTGATAAAGATGTGTCAATTAATCAGTCGGTAGTAATGCAATACTTTAATCAAATGATGGAGATTTCCAAGCAGTTGGGACTTGAACCGGAAGGGAATGAATTGTTGCAAACGGTGATGCGTTTTCCGGATACATTGCAGGTAAAATCTGAGGAGTTGAGTGAGCAGGAATGGTTACAATTGAAAACCGGCATTGAAAAGGCTTTAGAGGAGATCAACAACTTCCGGAAACAAGAAGGAAAGGCTTTAATTAAAGATATAAGTTGCCGAATAGAACTTATTCAGCAATTGGCTGCTCAGGTGCCTCAATTTGAAGTGAAACGGGTAGAAGTTATTCGTCAGAAATTACAGGAAAAGATTAACGAATGGACAGATGTTAAAAATATAGATCAAAACCGGTTGGAGCAGGAAATTATTTATTATCTTGAAAAATTGGATATTACCGAAGAAAAAGTCCGTTTAGCGAACCACTGCAAATACTTTTTGGAAACAGTTGAGAAAGAGGATGCTCCGGGACGGAAGATCGGTTTTATAGCACAAGAAATCGGACGTGAGATAAATACGATGGGATCTAAAGCAAATGATCATGACATTCAGAAATTAGTGGTTAGAATGAAAGATGAGTTGGAAAAAATTAAAGAACAGAGTTTGAATGTATTGTAATTTGAAGTCAATATTTGATGGTATTAAGGTAATTTACTTTATAAACTTAGTGAACTGATTTATGGGAAAAGTGATTATTTTTTCGGCACCAAGTGGAGCAGGGAAAAGTACAATAGTGAATTATTTATTAAGTAAAAATTTAGGTTTGGAATTTTCTATATCTGCTACCTGTCGTGCTCCCCGTGGCAGAGAAGTACATGGCAAAGAATACTATTTCTTTTCTCTGGAAGAGTTTAAGGAAAAAATTACTGCGGGGGAGTTTTTGGAATATGAAGAAGTTTATCCGGGATGTTTCTATGGAACTTTACGGAGTGAGGTAGAACGGATTTGGTCAAAGGGACACACTGTGCTATTTGATGTAGATGTAATTGGTGGACTTAATATAAAGAAAAAGTTTGGTTTGGATGCTTTGGCGGTTTTCATACAACCTCCTTCTGTTGAAATATTGTATCAGCGTTTGACCGGACGAGGGACAGATACCCCGGAAAAGATACAGGAACGTATAGCAAAGGCAGCATATGAAATGAGTTTTGCAAACCGATTTGACACTATTATTGTAAATGATCGTTTAGAAAATGCTCTGACTGAGGCCGAAAGCAAGGTGAGGAGTTTTTTAAATTTGAGAGTTTAATGGTTCATTTACTATTTATTGTTTGTCAATAGTAATTTTATGGGCGTGACGGGACTTTTTTTTGGTTCTTTTAATCCGATTCATAATGGTCATTTGGCAATTGCAAGGTACTTATTGGATGAGGAATATTGCAGGGAAGTATGGTTTGTCGTCTCTCCTCAAAATCCTTGGAAGAAAGATCAATCGTTACTGGATGAACAAAAGAGATTCTGGATGGTAAAAGAAGCGATTGCCGGAGATAATCGCATGAAAGCTTGTGATCAGGAATTCCGGATGTCACGTCCTTCTTATACTTATCAGACTTTGCAGACTTTCTCCCGGGAATTTCCGGGTCTTCAGTTTTCGCTTATTATGGGAGGAGATAATTTACGTAATTTTCATTTATGGAAAGATTATGAGAAAATAATAGCTCTATATCCCGTTTTAGTTTATCCACGTCCAGGAGAAACAGTACCGGTACTTCAGGGAGTAAACATCACTCTGGTGGATGCTCCTTTGACTTCAGTTTCTTCTACTGAGATCCGGGACAAAGTGAAGATAGGAAAAGATGTTGCAGGAGAAGTGCCTGATGAGATATTGCCTTGGGTTTTGGAATACTATAAGTAAGGAATGAAGATAGGTTTTTATCTGTTGGTGATGTATTTGGGCTTGGGACAAGGGATAGCTATGCGCCATGAAATTTTATCTGGTTCGCCTTGGTAAGTCAACGATTCAACACGGGATTTATAAGATTCTTTGATAAATTTGTAACATTGTAAATGCAGGTTTAAATCTTTTGATTATGCGGTTATTGCTTCATACTTGTTGTGCACCTTGTTCTGCTGCGATTATTGAATGGTTGTTAAGGAATAATATCCGGCCGGTATTGTATTATTTTAATCCGAATATTTTCCCCCAGGAAGAATATCTTATCCGGAAAGCTGAATGTTCGCGGTATGCACGAGCACAGGGTGTGGAAATAATTGATGGCGATTATGTTCATGAGGAGTGGTTGCAGCAAGTTTACGGTTTAGAGGCTGAGCCTGAACGTGGAAAACGTTGTTTGCAATGCTTCAGGATACGAATGCTGGCAACAGCAAAGTTAGCTTTTGAACAAAGATTTGACTGTTTTGCGACTACTTTGGCATCTTCTCGTTGGAAAAGTCTTGAACAGATTGCTCAGGCTGGTCAGTGGGCTGCTGCACAATTTGAAGGAGTAGAATTTTGGGAAAAGAATTGGAGAAAGGGAGGGTTAAGCGAACGTCGCCGGGTTTTATTGTCTGAGAATGGTTTTTATAACCAACAGTATTGCGGATGTGAGTTTTCGATGAGGAAAGATCAGGAATGATCGGACCGGTTCTATTGTGATCTGCAGCTTTATACTGGAATTTCAGAAGATTTTGATGGTTGTTTACCTTAATGTAGGGATAGATGAAGTGGTTTTGCCCTTGAAGAATACCTATATAAAGGGATTTCAGGATTTAGGAATAGCTTTTATCTTTGTTACATCAAAGTTCGAAACGTTTTATTGATTAATATTTATAATTGCAGAATCACAGGTTTTAGCCAGCCTGTGATTTTTTTTATAAAAACACCGGACAGGATGCGGCTAGCGGATCCTTCAAATAAAGCAGTTCCCAGAATTGAGGCCACATCATACAATCCTTTTATACACACTTTATTTCCGGTGTTTTAACAGTACAGTAAATATAAAAATGCAGGTGCCCCACTCTTAATCCTCGAGAGTACAGGCTGTTGCTCTGATTGGCAGGTCTTCTGACTTACTTCTATCCGAACGCCTTCCCGTCGTGCACGTGGCCGACAGTGGCAGGAGTGTTGTCCGAATGTTGTGTGTGAAGCTCACAGCAGCGGGACTGTCCGGGATTTTCACCCGATTCCCTTTTGTTTCCTATACCGAATGATACTGGGAAAACCAATCCGAACAAAGGTAGAAAAATAATTCAAATTGTGAGATTAGGAGATAAAAAATTATGGCTGATTATTTATATTGCTGTTAGTCAACCATAATATAAGGATCTATTCATCTTTCAGGTATTTGTCAGGGTATTTTACTTTTCTAATCATTTCTTGGTATATAACTGTGTTCGTTCATAATTTTTAGGTATTGTAAACACTTTGTATAGGAATTACTTTTGACCCACTCTAAATAATAAAACTATAATTATAAAGTATAAAATATTCATTAAATCTAAAAAATCATGAAAAAATTAAAATTGCTATTGTTCGGGTTGAGTTTGTTTATTGGGCTGTTTACTTCATGTTCAGATGATAATAAGGGTGGTGGCGGAGGTAATGGAAACTATCCGTCTGCATCGGTAAAGGCAACAGAATATGGGGAATGGACTTATTTTGATTTGGCAACCGGGACTAGCAGGACGTTGAAGATTAAAGGTGAAGACGGGGCTGTGACGGGTATTTATTATGGGAATTTAGAGAGTTCTTATATTAAAAATACCGATTCTTTGCAATTGATTATCACACGTTATACCAGTGATTCTGTTACGATTTCTTTACCTGAGGTTTTGATGGGGCAGATGAGTGGTGACAAGGTGGATACCCTATCGTTGTCTGCAAAAGTGAAGGCGCAAAAGAGCGATAATCAATGGACAATTTCAGGTGGAAAAGAAACTTGTTCTGTAGAAAAATCAGATGGTTCAAAAACTAATTATGTCATTAGTTTTAACGGAACGATTGGTACATCGAAAGGTTCGGCTGTAAGTTTAAATATTTTTCTGCTTCCAAAAGGAATGTATGATGCGATGGGTGAGCGCATGGATTTTGGTGGAAAATATGATGGTCTGGTGGATGAAAGTTATATATACGAAGTGGATGGTGATGAAGCGTCTTTTGATTGGGATCTTGCTTTCCATAAGTATGATATCCGGACTAATGGCGGAAGTGCCGTGATTTAGTGCAGTGAAGACAAGTAAAACAAATCTGGACGATGTGACTTCTTCTACTATGCCAACAACAGGATTTGTAGAAGATGTAGATGGAAGTGTCTATGCAGATATGACTAAAATGATGAAAGGGTTTGTTGGATATCAGTATGTGAAAATTAATGAAGTCCTTACTGATTGGGTTACCAGAACGCCGACAGGTACGATGCCTCCGACGCTTTATTCTTTGAATAAAAACGTATTTGTCGTAAAAACCAAAGCTGGTAAATACGCGAAAATACAATTTTACGATACAACAAATGATAAAGGGGATGCGGTGTATCCGACATTCAATTATGAATATCCCATGAAATAAGAGATTATAAATGAGATTTTGCAATTATATACCGATGTACAGTTACATGGGTATATAATGCTTTAATTGGTTGACTTATCAGGTAAGAAAGATGATGATACAGAGATTAGTAGTTGTTTTATTTTGTTTGTTTTCGTTGTTTGTTAAGGCGGAGGAGGAACAGAGTCCGGGGATGGCTATAACTATTACAGGAATTGTGTTGGATGAACAGGGGAATCCTCTGCCAGGTGCTTCCGTATGGGTAAAAGGGAGTACGATTGGAGCAGGTACGAATGCTAAGGGTGAATTTAACTTGTCTTTGCGTAAAGGAGGACGTCAGGTTCTGAGATTTAGTTTTACAGGTTATACACCTCAGGAATATACTTTCGAACAGGAGGTCGTGTCCCCTTTGATTATCCGTTTAAAACCGGCCGAAAATGCTTTGGATGAAGTTGTGATTACTGGTACGCGTACTCCCAAACCTTTGAAGGAAGTACCTGTTTTAACCCGGGTGATTACTGAAGAAAATATCCAGCAACTGAATCCTCCTGATCTGAAGACATTGCTTGAATTTGAACTACCTGGTTTACAATTTGGGCAGGCACATGGTTCCGGACTTCCTGAATTACAGTTTCAGGGAGCTGCTGGCGGATATGTGCTTTTTCTTTTAGACGGAGAACGTTTAGCGGGTGAAGGATCCAGTAATAACATTGATTATACCCGAATTGATGTAGATAATATCAAACGGATAGAGATTGTAAAAGGTCCTATGTCAACTCTTTATGGTTCACAGGCGATGGGTGGAGTTGTAAATATTATCACAAAAGATGCTGACCGTCCTTTTACGGGAAATATTTCTGCCCAATATAGCGATAAAGGAGATCAGAAATATTCAGTTTCCGGAGGTACACGCTTAGATCGTTTTTCATCTTATACAACATTCTCTTATCGTTTCCGGGATGCTTATTCGGTGGATGATGAAGAAGGTTTTGTAACTAAAACTGAGCTGCCGGATGGAACTATTATCCGGGATACTTCTGATGTATTGTCCACTAATGTGAAGGGATATAAAGTTTGGCAGGTGGATCAAAAGTTTGGTTATTCATTTACCGATGACTTAAAACTTAATTTTGGCGGATCTTATTATAATAATCACGTGCAGCAGGTATATGAAAGTAAAAAGCAGGATGTCTATTCTACTTATACCATTAATCCTTCTTTGTATTATACTCTGAATGATGACCATTTGCTGAGTCTTTCTTATTTGATGGAGAATTATGAAAAAAGGTATGAATACCGGACTTTACCTTCAGATAAAATATTCGGGGATCTGACTAATACTTTACGTTTGAATTATTCCGGTCAGTTGGGAGGAAAACATATACTGACGGCTGGTTTTGAGATCAATACGCAGCGTCTGCAACACTATTGGTTTGATAATGGAAGCGGGAAGAAGTTTGATGCTCAAACTTATGTACTTTATTTACAGGAAGACTGGAAGGTATCGGATCGGTTTAGTCTGGTTGCAGGTGTACGTTCAGATTGTCATAATGATTATGGCTTCCATGCCAGCCCGAAAATATCGTTGATGTATCGTGTTGGTGTACTGGCTTTACGTGGAGGTTATGGGATGGGATTGCGTATTCCGTCCTTGAAGGAATTACATAGTGAATATGATATGGGAGGTCAGGGGATGTTTATGATTTATGGTAATGAGGATTTAAAGACCGAAACCAGTCATCAGGGAACCTGGTCAGTAGAGGTGACCAAAGGTATTTTTAATGGTTCTGTTTCCGGATATTATACCAAATATAAGGATGAAATTGCTTTGGGGTTGACCGAAGATGGAGAGGACCAGCAATATCACAATATAGAAGATGGAACAAAAACAGGAGTAGATGTAATGGCACAATTCCGTTTTCGCTGGGGGCTGACTCTTCAGGGGTCATATGCTTACGTGGATGCCAATGAAGATACAGAGGGACATAATACATCGACAGCCCGACCGCATAGCCTGACTTTTGGTGCTAATTATTCGCGGAAAGTCGGATTGGTGAAATTGTCAGCTAGTCTCAATGGACGTTGGATGTCAAAAGTAGATGTTTGGTATAAAAGTGATGAAAATTTTGTTTTAAAAGCTTATGAACCGCTTACTGTTTGTAATTTGAATCTGGCAGGGAATTTCCCTCGGGGGATTAAATTTATTTTAGGTGTTGATAATATATTGAATTTTAAAGAAAAGAATGTTTCAACAGATACGTCTATTTTTCCACAGCGTGGAATTGGGTTGACCGGAACTCTGGCGGTGAATGTAGCGGATTTGTTTAAGCTATAAATTTTATAAGTTAGAATTTATTGATATAATAAGTTGATAGATGGGAAAGATGAAAAAGAAGATTTTTATTGTGTGTTGTGCTTTAATCTTGGTGACGTTTGGCGTGTGGGCTTACCTGACTTGGTTTGGTGTGACGAGAGTTGCTTTTGTAAATTTTCAGACGATTACCATGGGGAATATTGCAAGAGCAAATGATAATTCAATGATCAGGATAGCAGAGGTTTCTACTGATCGGTTAGGTGAATTGACAGGTTATGATATGGTATTTATAAATGGCATGGGTTTGAGGATTGTTGAGGAGGAACGGGGACAGATTGAACGTGCAGTTCGCAAGGGAGTTCCTGTTTATACCACAATGGCGACTAATCCTGCCAATAATATTTGTAGTCTGGATTCTGTTCATGTGGCTAAAGTTGCGGCTTATTTGGGAGGCGGAGGAAAACGCAATTACCGGAATTTATTGAATTATATCCGTAAAGTCGTAGACCGTAAAGTGGGAAGTATTTCGGAACCGGAAGAACCTGTAGAAAGGGCTTCTGATATCCTTTATCATGCCGGTGTGGAAAATCCGGAAGATGAAAAGGAATTTACTACTGTTACAGATTACGAACTTTTTTTGAAAGAAAATGGTTTGTATAAAGAAAATGCTCATCGGATTGTAATCACTGGACAAATGGCTGATCCGGCAGGTTTGATTGCAGAGTTGGAAGCTACCGGTTATAATGTTTATCCCATTTCATCTATACGGAAAGTGATGAGTTTTCTGGAAGAAATCCAGCCGGATGCGGTGATCAATATGGCTCATGGCCGGATGGGTGACAACATGGTGGAATTCCTGAAAAAACGGAATATTTTGCTTTTTTCACCATTGACTGTAAATAGTCTGGTAGAAGACTGGGAAGCTGATCCAATGGGTATGTCAGGTGGTTTTTTGTCACAAAGCGTGGTCACTCCTGAGATTGACGGAGCTATCCGTACTTATGCTCTTTTTGCCCAGTATAAAGACGGAGAAGGATTACACCATTCTTTTGCTGTACCGGAACGTTTAAAAACTTTTGTACAGAATGTGAAGAATTATCTTAATCTGAAAAGTAAACCCAATAAGGAAAAACGAATTGCCATCTATTATTACAAAGGTCCTGGTCAAAATGCCATGACGGCCGGGGGAATGGAAGTAGCTCCTTCGCTTTATAATTTACTTGTGCGGATGAAAGCTGAGGGGTATAAAGTTGAAGGGCTGCCTGCCAGTCCGAAAGAATTGGAAAAGTTGATTATGGCTCAGGGGGCAGTTTTTGGGACCTATGCCGAGGGGGCTTTTGATGAGTTTATGAAAAATAGTAATCCTGAATTGATTACGAAGGATATCGATCAGCTTTTTGAACGGGG
>URJC01000055.1 GCA_900548135.1 uncultured Odoribacter sp.
CCAAACTACAAATCCTACAAAAAACAGTACTACCCGAAACAAAAAGAAAATTAATCCATAACTTTGTAAAGTAAGATAACGGAACATTAATTCAAACGAAAAAAAATGTCAGACATTAAATTTATCGAAGGAGGGATTTCAATAGATTACAGGGGACAGATCTCCCATGTGAATGATCTCAATATGGAGGAAATTGAACGATTTTACATTATTCATCAGCATGACACCTCGATTATACGAGCATGGCATGCACACCAACATGAAAAAAAATGGTTTTATGTTGTGAAAGGATCTTTTACAGGTGCTTTTGTAAAAATTGATAATTGGGAGAATCCTTCTTCCGGCCTGAAACCGGAAATATTTCACTTGTCTGCGCAAGAAAGCAGGATATTACTGGTCCCGGAAGGTTATGCCAATGGTTTTAAAGCCAATGAACCAGATTCTGTATTGTTGGTATTTTCCAATAAAATTCTTTCAGTTGCAATAAATGATAGCTGGCGATATGACAAAGACAGATGGGTAGATTGGAACAAATATTAAATATATAAAAAGGTCAAAAGCTGTTTTTCAGTTTTTGACCTTTAACTCATCAGGAAATTTTTTTCATCCGGTCAATGGGAATGGTGGGAGTCGACTTTTTTGTAGATACAATTTCAGCCAAAAAAGGCTGAATTAAAACTGTCCCACAACCTAAAAACAACCCGATCATCGCAGAAGCCAAAATAATCAATGCCCGGTGAGGCTTACTAGGTACAGTCGGCTCAACTACCGGTTCAATGACAGTGAGTACAGGCATATCTTCTTTCACCTGTATCCTGGCTCTTTCACGTTGCTTGACGATATCGGAATATAACCCAAAGAATAGTTCATAATCATTGGTCAGAATTTTCTTTTCTGTTTCTAACTGGATACTATTCTGACTTTTATATTTTTCTTGAAACTCTATCAATCCTTTCTGTTTCTTCTCCAGTTCATCTTTCACTTCAACATAGCGTTCTTCGATGAAATCCAAAGCAGCCTGAGCCTTGGCAATACGGAACTTTGCAATATACTGTTGCAGCATAGATTGCACCTTATTAGCCAATTGAGCAGCCATCACTGCATCCGGCATGTCTACGGAAATTTTCAAATTGCCATCCTTATTATTCACTTCTGCTGTAATGGCATTTTTCAAATAACCTAAACATTCATTTTCTTCCGGTGTTAACCGTTCCACTCCGGAAGAAGCCGGAGTATAGTTTGTTTCATGCCGCCTCTCAGGTTGGATTAAGTAATTATAAAAAGTTATTTTCTCCCCTTGTGCATTTACAAACAAAGGAGAATAAATCAGTTCCTTTTGAAAAGGAACACTGAAAAGAATATCAGGATACATAGAAGGAGAAATCAATTTAACATTACGTATATCTCCTACATTCATGCTTTGAAAAGCAGACATCCCTTCTACACTAATACGAGTCGTCCGGTCTTCTGCCTCCAAACCTAATGTACACTTAGCAGTATACTTACGAGGCAAAATAAAAGCTATAGCTATTCCTACTATCAGACATACTAAAATAAATCTGAATATAACTTTCCGCCGATGCCATAATTTTGCAATGACCTCAATTAAGTCAATTTCTTCATTTTCCATCGTCATATTTTACTCAGTTGTGTTTTCCCTCACTGAAGTTTCCCGCTATCTTCAATAATTAATGCAAAGTTACAAAAATATTTCAGAAATCTTTTAAACAAATCGGCAAAATACAATCGGAAGTAGCTACATTAAAATAAAAACGCCTAAAGTTATCATTCTTTAGACGTTTTTATAATAATAACTTAAACGTCTGTCTTTGTTTCCTTCTCCGGCAGCCATTCAGCTAAACGTTTACAACCGGAAGCCTGTGCTATGAAAGGCAATACCAGCACTAAACCAATTCCAAGGAATGCTCCCAAAAATGTGAAAGCGACACAAATTAAGGCTCGTTTGGGTTTGGAACGTTCTCTAGGAACTGTCACGGGTTCAACAATAGTAAACACCGGAGTATTTTCTTTGACTTGAATATTAGCCTGTTCACGTTGCTTTGCTAACTCACTGTATACCCCTAAAGCAACCGTATATTCATTGGATAATCTTTCATCAGTCGTCTTTGCTACATTAGTAGCAACATTCCGATTTGCATCCCTGAATTGAGCTAAATCTTGCTGTCTTTTCTCGAATTCTTTTTTAGCATCCCTGAAACGTTCTTCAATAAACTCCAGATTAGCCTGAGCCTTTTCGATTTTAAACTCGGTAATGTATTTTTGAAGCATACTTTGTACACATGCAGCTAATTGGGCTGCTGCAACAGGCTCAGGCATACTGACCGACAAGGTTACATATCCTTCTTTTTCATTCAGATTCAGGAAGATTTTACCTTTCAATATATCCATACAATCTTTTTCTTCCTTGGATACTGTCTGAATAGAAGTTTCTGAGGAAAAAGGTAACGTTACTTCCGGCTGTTCTCCCCGTATGGCCCCTATTATCAATCCAGGCAAACCGACCGTATATTTAGCAATAGTACCCATTAAAGAAAACTTTTGATATTCTTCGCCGGTATAATAATCCAACAAACAGACAGGCTCCTCATAGTCCTCAAATTTTATTTTAGCCTGCATCAATTCTTTCTGAAAAGGAACACTGGATAATATTTTGGGATAAATTTTAGGCGATAAAACGTCCCCGCTTCCTGAACTACCTAAATTAATACCTGCCATCGCAGCCAGACCTCCTAACCCACTGTTGACATTTTTTTCACCCAATTGGGGAACCATGGTACAACCAGCAGAATATTCTTTAGCACTAAACAAAGCCACTAATATCCCCAAACAAGCACATATTACAGTTACCTTCAGAATAAATTTCCGCTTCAACCACAATTTTCGAATGATTTCGATAAGATCTATTTCATTTTCGTTATTCATTTCTTTCAAATCCATAGCATTCCCTATTTCGTACTATTAATGATTGAAGTTACCAAAGCAGCCATAGAAGTAGTTGAAGTCGCAAGTCCCATAATTTCTGATAACCCCATACCTCTACGCATCGGCTTCAAAGGTACTATAACTTCACAACCTGGTTTTACTTTAGTTTTAGACAAAAGTCTGGATTTCGATACCATACCATTCATATAAACCACAAATACTTTTCTCTTCTTGGCACGGTCAGCAAATCCTCCTCCCTGGCCTATATAATATTTCAGACTGGCACCTTTCTCATAAACCACTGTATTGGGATACATTACAGCCCCACTGATTTTTACAGTTCCGGTATATTCCGGTATCCGCAAAACATCTCCTTCCCGTAATACAATATCGTACTCTGAACCTGGATTTTTTAATGCTTTATTCAAGTCAATGCCAACATAATAAGTATTTCCGATATCCAGCCGATTAATATCAATAGAATCCTTATTGCTACTTTGTTTAGTTAATTTCAATAAAGTCTCCACCCGTATACGTTCATCTGTATTTAACTGCCGCACCAAACGTGCACCTGAAACAAAAGCATCCGGGGTTAAGCCTCCTGCTTTCTTCACCAAATCTGACAAACGTTCTCCTTTCTTTGACAAGACATAACTTCCACCAAAAACAACTTCTCCCTCTATGACCACACTTTGCTGTTCCTGATAACCTGGAGAACGCCTTACAACAACCTCATCAAAAGGCATCAAAACAAAACCTTTCCCACCATCAACAATCAAACCATCTTTTAAGGTCAAAGTAAAATTTTCAGCTAATATATTTCCAACTTCCATACTCTTGGAATCTTTAATGCGTCGGGCAACATCTATTTTCACTAACGAGGCAGACTCCTTTACTCCTCCTGCCTGGATGATTAAATCCTCAATAGTCATTCCCTCTGCATATTCATAAGCCCCAGGATTACCAACTGCGCCACTGATATTTATCATATAATTTTCCTGCAAATCAAAGATAGAAGGTATCAGAAGTACATCATTATTCCGTAATGTGATATCAGCCACTTTATTTTCTAATAATCCTTTTACATCCACCGCCTCAATTACAAGTGTCCGGTCCGGCTTTTCACGCTGTAATACAGCACGATTTACAAAAGCATCTCCCCTAACCCCTTCAGCCTTTTCTATCAATTCCTTCACCGTATTTACGGTACCTAGGGCATATAATCCAGGACGATAAACAGCTCCACGAATTTCTACCCGGTTTTCAAAACGGTCAAGCACAGAATCCACCGAAACAACATCTCCATCATTTAACATAAACTCCGCAAACCCAGGCTCCTCAATATTAAACACCTGATATTCCCGTCCGCTTTTACGGATAATCCGCACTGCTTTTTTATAAGCATCCCCTGTGAAACCGCCCGCATAATTCAGCAATTGTTTTACCGTTTCACTGTCTTTCATTTCATATATCATCGGTCGTTTAACCTTTCCTTGCAAAGTCACCAAATTCTGATAAGGAGACACAATAATCACATCTCCGTCTTCCAACCGAATATCCAGATTACTTTTCCCTTCCAACAGGTATTGGTAGACATCCACCTTTGCTAATTCCTTACCATTACGAATCAATCTCACATTTCTCAAAGAACCGATAGCATTCACCCCGCCCGTACTATAGATCGCATGAAACAGAGAAGCTAAAGAAGACAACGTATATGTACCCGGAACTTCAACCTCCCCCATCACATTCACTCTTATACTTCGGATTTGCCCCAAAGATAAACGAATAAAAGTAGTTGGATTTGATCCGCCCATTGTAGAATAAATACGTGAAAAAGCATTCTTCAGACGAATATTAGCCTCTTTGACAGACACTCCATTCAGATAAACCGGTCCTATCTTAGGATCAGTAATAGTACCTTCAGGAGAAATCTGTTGCCGGAAAGTCTGTTCAGAATCCCCCCAGATATCCACAATCACTTCATCACCAGGGCCTAAAATATAAGTTTCAGGCGTTGCAATATTCAAATTAGGCTCAAAAGTCAATAGTTTATTATTAAAAATATCGCGTCCAAATACATCCGGCTCTGTTTTCTCATTCTTTTTTTGTGCCTCTGAAAAAACTCTACCTCCATCTTTATACTGTTCTTCTTCAGCAACCCGCATCCGGTCCCCAACCTCCGTATTATTAGCATTAGTTTTTTCTAAATTATCTCCATATTTACTTTTTATACGCATCAGTTGTTCCTGAGTCACTCCTTGCTGATAAAGCATGACCAACATTTCCTGCTGTCCCATTCCTTTCTGACGGGCCTCCTGAACCATATTAATGACTTGCTCATCACTCATTTGTGCCCAAGCATACATCAATAATTGGGAAAAAAATAATAACAATAATAATTTTTTCACTTCAATCCTATATTTAAGTTATCAACCAATTTAATACAAACAAAAATAAAGAAAAACTAAATATAAAATCCATTTTATGTCAGTTTTTCACTTTTTCCACACAACTTATAGGAACAGTAATCAAGGCACATCCCAATTTTTCAAGCCGCAAAACGATCCGGAATTTATTCCGGATCTCAACCATTTCACCTTGGAAACCAGCTAATTTACCACGGACAATTTCAACCAGCGTCCCAGCAGGGATGTCTTCAAAAGACATCTCAATCGGTTCCTCATAATTATTCTCTACATAACGTAATTGTTCTATCTGATCTGCCGGAATCCTGACAGGTTTGCCTTTTTCTTTCAAAAAAGAAACCACACCGGGAATCGTCAATACAGATAAAAAAACAGATTCACGAATATGTACAAAAATATAACCAGCAATCAAGGGGACTAAGATTCTCTTCTTCCGGTCGCTCCACATTCTATATTCTGTTCTCAGAGGAAGATAATTTTCTATTCCACTGAGTTCCAAACGTTCCTTTACTTTCTTTTCAGCCCTCGAAGCAGTATACACAGCATACCATGCGCACACACTCTCCATGTTTACCCCAATTAATACACTTTCAACATATTTACTTCTTTAGGCGTCAAAAAGCGCCATTTACCACGAGGAATGTTTTTCTTAGTAATTCCGGCAAAGTACACCCGATCCAATTTAACAATTTGATAACCAAAATGTTCAAATATACGCCTTACAATCCTGTTTTTACCGGAATGAATCTCAATACCAACCTCCGTACAATCAGTTGAAGTGTAATTTATTTCATCTGCCTTTATAAAACCGTCTTCCAGATCAACCCCATTGGCAATTGCCTCAAAATCTGATTCAGTCAAAGGCTTATCTAAAAAGACATGATATATTTTCTTATGATCATATTTAGGATGTGTCAATTTTTTAGCCAAATCCCCGTCATTCGTAAACAATAACACACCAGTAGTCTGTCTATCCAGGCGTCCCACCGGATAGATTCGTTCTTTACAAGCACCCTCAACCAAAGACATAACCGTTTTCCGTTCCAAAGGATCCTCAACGGTTGTCACATAATCTTTAGGTTTATTTAAAACAAGGTATACCTTTTTCTCCGGAAAAATTTGAACATCATCCACTTCCACTTTATCAGAACGCTTCACTTTTTGACCAACCGTATCCACAACAACTCCATTCACTTTTACCCGCCCTGTTACAATCAATTCATCGGCATCCCTGCGGGAACAAATCCCCCCCATAGAAATAAAACGATTCAAACGCAATTCTGAATTTTCATCTTCATTTTTCAGTCGGTGTAAAAATATTTTCTTTTTACTATAATGCTTTTTTCTCAGTTCTTCCTTAGATTCTTCTGAAATATTTTTCCGTTCCCGGGAATACTCCTTTTTGTATCCCCTATCCTTATATTCTACTCTTTTTCTGGTACTATTTTCTGCACCGTTAATACTTTCCCAGCCATAGCCAGGTATTCTTTTCCGGTCTCTATCCCTCTCTCCTCTCTTTATTAAAGACTTATGTTCAGTTCTCTTTACCTCCTCCTGACGCTGTCCTCCCGTATAATTTCTATTAGGACGACGCTCTGAAAAACGAGAATTCCGACTTTGTTCACGTCCGGTATTTTCAGGCCGATTCCCATTAAAATCCCTTCTCTCCCTTCTCTCTTTATAAACAGGTTGCTCTTGTCTTTCTTCTTTACGTGGCTGATAATCATCCCGACTATCGCTTCTCCGCGGACGATAGGAACGTTGGTTCCTGTTATACTCTCTTTCCATCCTTGTGTTTATTGTTTAATCTGAATTCAAATGTTTATGCTACATATTCGAAAATACGAAAGCTTATTCCTCTTTTATCGTTCATTCTTATTTCGGTGCCAATCTATATACAAACACTCCTATCACCGCAAACAAAATATTAGGCAACCACACTGCTAATAACGGATTCATATTTCCATTTGTTGCAAAAACAGTTGAAAATTGCATAAATAAAATATATGAAAAACTGATCAATAACCCGATTCCCAAATGCAATCCCATACCTCCTCTAATCTTCCGGGAAGAAATACTAACCCCAATAAACGTTAAAATAAAAGTCGCAAAAGCATTCGCAATCATCTTATATTTTTCAATCTGAAATTCTATGACATTGGAACTCCCACGCAATTTCATCCGTTCTATATATTCATCCAACTCGGGTAAGGTAAGTTGCTCTTTGATCTTTTTGGGGTTTTCAGAAAATTCTCCGGGTTGAAAAGCCATAACAGTATCAATCCGGCTACCTGTCGTATAGGTTTCTTTATCCCCATCTATTTCACGTAATTTCCAGTTGTGTATGACCCAGCGGTTACTGTCCTTATCCCAGGTAATCCTGGAAGACGTTAATTTATTGATCAGGGTATCTCCTCTGAAATTTTCAAGTGAAAACTCATATCCAATATTTGAAGCAACAGAATAAGAAGACATATAAATATAAGTTCCTGGTGCAATCTGCCGATGTATATGTTGTTCCTTATTAGCATAGCGTTTCCCCATAAACTCCTTTTCAAACACGATCCGTTTCTCATTAGCATTCGGGATAATAAAAGCCCCCAGTAAAAATGACAAAACAGCAATTACAGCAGCCGACATCAGATAAGGCCATAAAAAACGGCGGAAACTAATTCCGGTACTCAATATCGCTATGATCTCACTATCGTATGCCATCTTGGAAGTAAAAAAGATCACAGAAATAAAAGTAAAAAGTGAGGAAAAAACATTTGCGAAATAAGGTACAAAATTCTTGTAATAGTCAAAAATGATCGCACTAACCGGAGCATCGTTTTCAATAAATTTCTCCAGTTTCTCCGAAAGATCAAATACGACTACAATACATAAAATCAAAATCAGGGAAAAGAAAAAAGTTCCCAAAAATTTACGTATAATATATAAATCTAATTTTTTCATAATCATCAGGTAGCAAAACTACGGGTTTATTATAGTCTCCTGGTTATTTTAGGAAGTAATTTTGACTTCCAAACTACAAAATCTCCCTCCAGAATATGTTTACGGGCTTCCTTCACCAACCACAAATAAAAAGCTAAATTATGAACCGAACAAATCTGCAAGCCCAGGATCTCATCCGATTTAATCAAATGCCTCAAATAAGCTTTCGAGTAATCTGTATCTACATAGCATAAAGCAGCAGGGTCTATGGAGGAAAAATCCCGGTCCCATTTCTGATTTTTTATATTTATTGTTCCTTCAGTAGTGAAAATCATCCCATTACGTCCATTCCGGGTTGGCATAACACAATCAAACATATCTACTCCCCTCTCTATCCCTTCAAGAATATTTTCCGGTGTCCCCACGCCCATCAGGTATCTTGGTTTATCCTGCGGCAATATCCGGTTTACCACCTCAATCATCGCATACATATCTTCTGCCGGTTCTCCCACAGCTAATCCCCCTATCGCATATCCTTCCCGGTTCAAAGCCACAGCATGTTCTGCAGCCTGTTCCCTCAAATCACGATAAACACACCCCTGCACAATTGGGAACAAGGATTGTCCGTAACCATACAAAGGCTCCGTGGCATCAAAACGGGCAACACATCTTTCCAACCAGCGCTGTGTCAATTCCAGAGATGTTTTCGCATATTTATAATTACTGGTTCCCGGAGGACATTCATCAAAGGCCATAATAATATCAGCACCTATTTTCCGTTGAATATCCATCACATTCTCCGGAGTAAAAAGATGTTTTGACCCATCAATATGGGAACGGAAAGTTACTCCTTCCTCACTGATCTTTCGACCGGTATCTGTTAATGAAAAAACCTGGAATCCTCCACTATCTGTTAAAATAGGTCTGTTCCAACTATTAAATCGGTGCAATCCTCCGGCAGCTTCCAAAACTCCGGTGCCGGGACGTAAATATAAATGATAAGTATTCCCTAAAATAATCTCCGCCTGGATATCTTCCTTTAGTTCACGCATCTGAACGGCTTTCACAGCTCCGACAGTTCCCACGGGCATAAATATAGGAGTATGTATTTCTCCGTGTGCCGTTTTCAACACTCCGCAACGAGCCTCACTATTCTTATCTTTCGCTAAAAGAGTATATTGCATTATCTTTATTTATCAGCCTGATTAGTGCGCAAAGGTAATAATTAAAGATTAAAGATTAAAGATTAATGATAAAAGATTAATGGAAAGCTGCAGGATGAGAGATCAGAGATTAAAACATGGAGATATTTGCAAAACAAAGATTTTTTTCGAACCTTTGAAGACAGAAACTAAAATAATTAATAGATAAAATATGAAAAAAATTTCCGGAATTTTATTTTTACTCATTCTTATTGGCTGTCAATTATTTGCACAGCAAAAACAGTTAAGTTTAAATGATTTTTTTGTTGACGGTACATTCGGAACCCAAGGAGTCTACGGCCTCCGTTCTATGAACGACGGAGAACACTACACCGTACTTGAAGGTAATGGCAGTCGTATCGTAAAATACAGTTATAAAACAGGACTCCCAACAGAAACATTGCTGGATCTCAGTCAAATTGAAAACTGCCCCGTAAAATATATCCATGATTATGATTTTAACACAAACGAAAGCAGGATTCTATTATGCACCAATAAAAAATCCATTTACAGACGTTCTTTTACAGCAGATTATTATCTTTATGACTTCAAAAATAAAGAAATCAAACCATTATCTGAAGGAGGCAGCCAGCGGCTGGCAACATTCTCTCCAGACGGTTACCGGATTGCCTTTGTCCGGGACAATAACTTATTTATCCATGATTTACGATTTGGATCAGAACGGCAAATTACTTTTGACGGTAAATACAATCATATTATAAATGGAGCTCCGGACTGGGTTTATGAAGAAGAATTTGCATTCAACCGGGCATTTGAATGGGCTCCGGATGGTTCAGCCCTGGCTTATATCAAATTCGATGAATCAGAAGTACGGGAATTTCTGATGAACATGTTTGAAGGTCAAAAACCGGCTCTAAAACAAAACGGACTATATCCTTCAAACTATATATACAAATATCCCAAAGCAGGAGAAAAAAATTCCAAAGTATCTGTACATGTATACGACATCACTGATCGTACTACCCTAAAAATGGATACCGGTGAAGAAGAAGATATTTACATTCCCCGTATTCGCTGGACCAAAGATCCCAAAAAACTAGCCATTATCCGGTTAAACCGCCATCAAAATAAAATGGAAATATTGCTGGCAAATGCCAAAGTGGGTTCTGTCCAACCGCTCTACCGCGAAGAAAACAAATACTATATAGCTGAAAGTAACCTGGATAATCTGGTATTTTTAGACAACGGTACTCAATTTGTCATAACCAGTGAAAAAAGCGGTTACATGCATCTTTATCTCTATGATATCAGTGGGCGGGAAAAACAAGCAATCACCAAAGGCAATTTTGACATAATCGATTTTTACGGTTACGATCCTGTACGAAAATTATTTTATTATTCCTCCTACGAAGAATCCCCGCTTGAGAAATATGTATACAGCATTAATGAAAAAGGACTGAAAAAGAAATTAACCCCTGTCAAAGGATGGAATGAAGTCGATTTCAGCAAAAACTTTAATTACTATATCAATATTGTTTCCAACACAGAAATGCCCCCTGTTACAACACTATACAATGCGAAAAACAAAGTGGCAAGGGTATT
>URJC01000056.1 GCA_900548135.1 uncultured Odoribacter sp.
CAGCTTTACGGGCACCGAAAGCCGGGGCTCCAATATATACAGCATCTGCCCCATGATCGACTGCAGCAATTCCGATAGCCAAATCCTTAGCCGGAGACAACAACTCTATTCTTCTCATCCTCCTTTCTTTAAATTGCTTGTCTTAAATTTTTAATTCAGGCCAATCCTCCCCTTCAACAACGGGTAATTCTAATAATTGACACTCCGGGAAATGTTCATTCAAATATTGCCGGATAATAGTAATAGAATCATTTTTTATTCTCTCACTGTCATTAGGAAAATCATTATAAACGACATATTTTACTTCAATACCCCTTAACCGGCATAATTCCAGGCTCATCAAAGTGTGGTTTATACTTCCCAGCTTGGAAGAAGAGACCAGGATCAGCGGATGCTTATATTCCTGAATATAATCAATAGTCAGATAATTCCGTGTCACAGGTACATACAATCCGCCAGCTCCTTCCAATAAAACCACATCATACAAAGAGGCCAGTTTCTCTGTGGATTGATGGATTCGTTTAATATCAATATTCACATGATCAATTTCAGCTGCCAAATGAGGAGAAGCCGGATAAGTCATGACATAGGGACAAGTAGTTCCATCTTCATCTACGTCCTGAAGTTTTAATCCCATAATATCCCTGTGCTTTAATATATCTTCAGAAATCCCCACACAACCGGTTTGAATAAATTTTTGTGTAATCACATGTACCCCACTCTTTAAAAGAGTACGGGCTATAACTCCTGTCACAATTGACTTTCCGGCATCTGTATCGATACCGCTTATAAAATAGACTGCCATTTTTTTACAATTGAAATTAATTAAACAAAAGTATAAAATTCGACGTAAAATACAGCTGTGTAACCAGATTGTTTGTAAATTTACGACAAATTTGACGAGGCCATCCTTTTGGTAATTGCAGTCATAAATAAGAATTGAAAAGAGCTGTGTTTTAACCAAGATCACTATACAGCATTGTACTAAATAAAAAAGCTATGAAAGTAAAAAATTTTTTTATCGTATCATTACTTGGAGGAAGTTTGATTCTCTCAGGAGGTGTTTTTTCAGGTTGTGCCAGTATGAGTAATACTGGTAAAGGAGCTATGATCGGAGCTGGTGGAGCAGGTATGGGGGCATTGGCAGGTAAAGGAAAAGGGGCAGCAATAGGAGCTGCCGTAGGAGCCGCCGTTGGTTCCGGTACAGGTGCTCTCATTGGCCGAAGAATGGATAAACAGAAAAAAGAATTGGAAGCAATCGAAGGTGCCAAAGTTGAAACAGTACAAGACGTTAATAATTTGCAAGCCATCAAAGTCACTTTCGATAATGGCATTCTCTTTGCAACCAATAAAAGTGAATTGAGTCCGGCTTCCCGTGATGCTTTAGCCAAATTCGCCACTTCTTTGAAAAATTCACCGGACACGGATATTACAATCTATGGACATACAGACAATACAGGTACCCGCGCCGTAAATGAACGGATTTCCAAAGAACGGGCAGACGCAGTTGCTAATTTTTTGGTTGGACAGGGAATCAGCCGTTCACGAATCACCACAGAAGGACTTGCTTATGACCAACCGGTAGCTGATAACAATACAGCCGAGGGACGGGCACAAAACCGCAGAGTTGAAGTTTATATTACAGCAAATGCCGATATGATTAAAAAAGCAGAAGCCGGACAACTCAATTAATCCGATTTGCTGATTCAATCGTTCAAATGTTCAATTCGCCTAAAGTCCATAGGCGGGATGTCTGAACATTCGAACGGTTGAATCTGCTTAGAATTACCTTATATCATTTTTTTTATTCTGACAAAATAGCTGCCAAAGCAATAGAATTCAATTTCGTTTCAACACTATCCCCCCGGGAAGAAAGTACACTGGGAACCTTAGCCCCAACCAATACCGCCCCCTGTCTGGAATGTCCCAATTTAGTATTTGTTTTATAAAATACATTTCCTGCTTCCAGATTAGGGAAGATCAAACAATCCGCCTCTCCCGCCACAACTGAATTGATTTTCTTTATTTCCGCAGCTTCTTTATCAATAGCCACATCTAATGCCATTGGCCCCTCTATAACTGCTCCTGCAATTTGCCCACGTTCCCCCATTTTCGCCAAAACAGCAGCATCTACTGTAGATTGAACTTTGGGAAGAACTTGTTCAGTCGGAGCAATCAAAGCAACCTTAGGAGTATCTATTCCCAAAGCCTTAGCCGTAATTGTCACATATTTAATCATTGAAATCTTCTGATTTAAATCAGGACAAGGAATTACAGCAACATCACTGATTGTCAATAACTTATGATAAGACGGACATTCCATGACTACAACATGCGAAAGAATAGTATTAGGAGCAACCAAACCACGCTCTCTATTCAGGATTGCTCTCATATATTTATCTGTACTCACCAACCCTTTCATAATTATATCAGCTTCTCCGTTCCGAATCATTTCCACAGCCGTTTCAGCCCCTTTTACATCATTGGGTTCATGTACAATTTTAAAACAAGATTCATCGTATCCATATTTCCGGCATATTTCTTTTATCGTATCTGCATCTCCTACTAAAATACCTTCTATCAAACCTGTTTTTACCGCTATATAGACAGCTTCTATTGAATGACTGTCATTAGCATAAGCTACCACCAGACGCTTTTTATGAGTATCCCCCTTTAATACTTCATAAATATCACTTATCTTTTCAATTTTCATTGTTTTATTCGTTATTTAGTTGTAATCTGAAACAAAAATACACATTAAAATTAAAAAGCAAAATAATGCTTCACATTTTATAGAGTTGTGTGCAATTTTATTCAGCCCAAGGCAACCTTACTTTAATTCAAAATGATTATTCTGAATTTATATTACTTTTTTTACCTTTGTCCGGCTAAATTATGAGTCTTTGTCTTCATTAAAACAAAATATTATTTCCCTTTATTTCATCAAGGTCTCCAAATGGTTTACCTTGATTATGCCTATTATCGTGCTGTTTTATGAATCCAATGGCCTGAGTTTGAAAGAAATTTTTCTTTTAAAAAGTATCTATTCTATCGTACTGGTTACCTTAGACATTCCAACCGGGTATCTGGCTGATGCCTGGGGAAGACGAAATTGCCTGCTAACAGGTTGTATCATATCTCTCGGAGGATTCATCTGTTATTCTTTTTCCTTCACTTTCGGTGCTTTTCTCATAGCAGAAATTCTATTGGGAATCGGGCAAAGCCTGGTATCCGGTGCGGATTCTGCCCTACTTTACGATACCATGTTACATTATAAGCGCGAAAATGAATATCTGAAATACGAAGGCAAGGTAACAATGATCGGCAATTTTTCAGAAGCTTTTGCAGGAATCATTGGAGGCTTATTAGCTACTTCTTCATTGCGTTTACCTTTTTATTGCCAGGCAGGTATAGCTTTTATTGGTATTCCGGCCTCATTGGCTCTGCATGAATTTAATGTTAAAACACATCTTACCAACCCTCTCAGAAACATTTGGGAAATCATCCGTTATTCTTTAATCACCAACAAAAGCTTATGTTATGATATCTTGTTTTCAGGTATCATTGGGGCAGCCACTCTGACGATGGCCTGGTTTGTACAACCGGTTCTCATGCACATAAACCTGCCTACCGGTCTGTTTGGAGTGGTCTGGACAATTCTGAACCTGACTGTCGGCATTGCCGCCCTTTATTCGGATGCTTTAAACACACGTTTAGGTGAAAACCGGACTTATACTTTAATATTAATTTGTATTACAGGAGGTTATCTGGCTGTTTCTTTCTGCCTGAACTATTTTAGTTTAGGTCTGTTTTTTTTCTTTTATGTAATCCGTGGATTCGCAACTCCGATATTGAAAGGTTACATTAACCGTCAAACCTTTTCCGAAATGCGTGCAACAGTTCTTTCCATCCGGAACTTCATTATTCGCCTTATTTTTGCTTCTATGGCTCCTTTTCTTGGTTGGTTAAATGATACTTTTTCACTTGCCTTAGCACTTCAGGTCAGTGCTTTGATTATCTTTGTACCGGGTCTATTATTTTTAATTCTCCAATGGAAAAAAGAATAAGAACTTTGTAAGTTCATCTTTTTCGTTTACCTTTGTTACGGACTTTCGAAGGGGTGCCTTAATATTACGGGCTGAGATTATACCCTAGAACCTGATCCGGGTAATGCCGGCGTAGGGAGTTAAGAGTGATATTATTTCATTTTCAGGCTGTTATTTTCCCCCATAGAACGATCCGCAGACCTTTAAATAAACAGATCATGCAAATTTTTATCAATGATTCTCCCATCGAATGTAAAGAGCAATTGAGTCTTGCTCAATTATTATCCGTACAACAAATCCAACCCGTTAATATTGCCGTTGCAATAGATAACACAGTTATCCCTAAAGCACAATGGGATACCACTATCATTCAGGAAAACAACAGGATTATCATTATCAAAGCCGTTCAGGGAGGATAATCGGTAAATAATAATTGACATAGCAACTATGGGCCTGATGTGCCGCATAGAAACACAATACTTAATATACCTTACAAATTTTATAAAGAATATATAATGGAAAAATTCAGCGTTTCAACGGGGCCGTTACCCGGTTCTGAAAAAATTTATATTAGCGGTTCACGTTCTGACATCCGGGTTCCTATGCGGAAAATCAATTTATCTCCGACAATCGATCTGGATGGTAGTAAAATAGAAAATGAAAGTGTAGTCGTTTACGACACTTCAGGTCCATATACGGATACCAACTTTACCATAGATTTACGAAAAGGGCTTCCTCCACTTCGCAAAACCTGGATAGAAGAACGTCAGGACACTACGATACAAGATTCCCTCAGTTCGGAATATGGCAGAATGCGTCAGGCTGACAAGACGCTGGATAATCTTCGTTTTGAACATGTAAATACCACGCCCCGCATTGCACGGGAAAATTGCCAGATCACCCAGCTGTATTATGCCCGTCAGGGAATCATTACTCCCGAAATGGAATTCATTGCTATCCGGGAGAATCAATTGGCCGACCAGATCCGGGAAAAATACAAAAAAGAAAAAGGAGAATCTTTCGGGGCAGATATCCCCAGCTATATTACGCCAGAATTTGTCCGGCAGGAAGTTGCTGCCGGCAGAGCAGTTATTCCGGCCAATATCAATCATCCGGAATGTGAACCCATGATTATAGGGCGGAATTTTCTGGTTAAAATCAATGCCAATATCGGAAATTCACCAGTGACCTCTTCTATTGCTGAAGAAGTTGAAAAAGCTGTCTGGGCATTCCGCTGGGGGGCCGACACCATCATGGATCTTTCTACAGGAAGTAATATTCATGAAACCAGGGAATGGATCATTCGGAATTCGCCGGTTCCGGTTGGCACAGTTCCGTTGTATCAAACCTTGGAAAAAGTAGGTGGAGATGTAGAAAAATTGAATTGGGAAATTTTCAGGGATACTTTAATAGAACAAGCAGAACAAGGTGTGGACTATTTTACCATACATGCAGGTCTCCGCTGGAAGCACGTGCCACTGACTTTAAAACGCCTGACAGGAATTGTATCCCGCGGAGGATCTATTATGGCACATTGGTGTACTACTCATAAACAGGAAAGTTTTATATATGAGCACTTTGAAGATATTTGTGAAATCCTGGCCAAATATGATGTAGGCATATCCCTGGGAGACGGATTACGTCCGGGTTGTATTGCCGATGCCAACGATACAGCCCAGATCGAGGAACTGAAAACCCTAGGTGAACTTTGTGAAATAGCGTGGAAACACAATGTACAAGCTTTCATCGAAGGTCCTGGCCACGTGCCTATGCACAAAATAAAAGAAAATATGGAACTTCAGTTAAAATATTGCCACGAAGCCCCGTTTTATACCCTTGGTCCTTTGGTGACAGATATAGCACCAGGATACGACCACATTACTTCAGCAATCGGCGGAGCCATGATCGGTTGGCTGGGAACTGCAATGCTTTGCTATGTCACTCAAAAAGAACACCTTGGTCTCCCCAACCGGGAGGATGTCAAGGAAGGAGTTATTACCTTCAAACTAGCTGCCCATGCAGCCGATTTAGCCAAAGGACATCCGGCTGCCTATTTCCGGGATTATGCGATGAGCAAAGCCCGCTTCGAATTCCGTTGGAAGGATCAATTCCACCTGGCATTGGATTCAGAAAAAGCGATCAAATTCCATGATGAAACCCTCCCGGATGAAGGACATAAAGAAGCGCATTTTTGTTCCATGTGCGGAGAACATTTTTGTTCCATGCGTGCCAGCAAAAAATTAAGGGAAAAAATAAAAAGTGACAAACATCATTCATAAACATTTTTGAAAATGCAAATCATAGTCATCACATCTCCTGTACCGGTAAAGGACGAAGCAATCATTTGTAATTCCCTTTTTGCCCATGGGCTCGAGTTTTTACATCTTCGGAAACCGGATGCACCTCAGGAAGTATATGAAAAATTTATCCAACAAATTGAAATTCGTTATCGGAACCGGATCATCATACACGATCACTATGATTTAGTCAGGAAATATCAGTTACATGGCATACATTTAAAGTCAGGCAAGAGAAATGATTATATGCTTTATCCAGACATGCACATCAGCATATCCTGTCACAGCCTTGAGGAAATTCAGCATCTTCCCTTTCAGCCAGCTTACTGCTTTTTAAGTCCGGTTTTCAATAGTATTTCCAAACCAGGTTACCAAAGTAAATTTCCCGCTCTGCCTGATCCGGAAGCCTGTTCGGTTCCAATGGTGGCATTAGGAGGAATTTCTCCTGCTACAATTGATTTATGCAGGCAAGCCGGATTTTATGGTGTGGCAACACTGGGGTATATTTGGGAAAAACCTGAGGAAGCACTTTCCCGGTATATCCGTTTGAAAACTCCTTTTGTATTGAGTATAGCCGGTTTTGACCCATCTTCCGGTGCCGGAGTCACTGCTGATTTAAAAACTTTTGAGACCACCGGCAGTTATGGTTTAGGTGTATGTTCTGCCATCACTTTCCAGCATGAAGATTCATATACCGGAACCCATTGGACTACGCCGGAAGAAATCCAAAGACAATGTGAGTTGTTATTTCAAAAGCACAATCCGGAATTTGTTAAAATCGGTCTTGTGGAAAATTTTGAAGTACTGGATCAACTCATCAATTATTTAATTCAAAAATTTCCCCGGCTCAAAATTATCTGGGATCCCATCCTGAAAGCAAGTGCCGGACACATTTTCCATGAAAATAACACCTTACAATTGAACAGGATTTTGCCTCGTCTGTTCCTGATTACTCCAAATACAGAAGAATTGTACCAACTCTTTGGGGATTCAGCGGAACTGACCCGCTTGCAAAAAATAGCCCGCACGTACAGACTAAACATTCTCTGGAAAGGCGGACACAATACCGGAATCAATTCCACCGACCGCTTGATTACTCCAACGGGGGTTAAAGAATTCAGTTTACAACGGAGTTCTTTGGGTAAACACGGTACAGGCTGTGTCCTTTCAGCAGCTATTACCTCAGCTCTGGCACAAGGATGTTCCCTTGAAAATGCTTGTAATAAAGCTCAACTTTATGTATCCACCTTTATTAACGGTAATGACAGTAATTTAGGTTTTCACACCCTTCACTTAGCCAATCTCAATACCAAGCCCCATCCTTCAGAGCTGAATTTACAATATATTACAGCTCCTAAACCCGGACTTACCCTGGCAGAACAAGTAGAATACGTCTGTTGCGGGGGGATACGATGGGTGCAATTAAGAATGAAAGAAGCCTCCTTCGCAGAAATGTTACAGGAAGGAAAACTGATTAAAGAAATCTGCCGACGATATAATGCTTTATTTATAGTCAACGACAATGTGCAAGCAGCCAGGCAATTAGATGCAGACGGAGTACATCTGGGCAAAGAAGATATGAATCCACTGGAAGCCAGAAAAATACTGGGAAACCGGAAAATCATCGGCGCAACTTGTAATACCTGGGAAGATATACAACTCCGACAAAAACAACAGGTCGACTACATTGGATTGGGACCTTTCGCTTTCACTACAACTAAAGAAAAGCTTAGTCCCTTTCTTGGACTCGAAGGCTATCAGCAACTAGTAAGCAAAATGCAAGAAAATCAAATTTCCATACCGGTATTTGCTATCGGAGGGATCACCGAAACAGACATTCCGGCATTAATGCAAACCGGAATTCAGGGCATAGCTCTTTCAGGACTAATCAAGAATAGTAAAAATCTTTGTGCAAAAACAAAAGAAATTCTGAAACTTATAGGATGATACATATCATTCGCCATTTCAAGACAATCAAACGAATAATCAACAATTTAAAATCACAAATTCATGACTCCTTTAAAAATTGCCGATAAAGTATTTACTTCCCGCTTATTTACAGGAACAGGTAAGTTTTCTTCTAATGAAAAAATGGAAGCAGCCATTATAGCCTCCGAAAGTCAATTAGTAACAGTTGCAATGAAAAGAATCCGTACAGAAGATAAAAATGATGATATGCTCAAGCATATTTTACGTCCGGGAGTCCAGCTGTTACCTAATACCTCCGGAGTAAGAAATGCCAAAGAAGCTGTTTTTGCAGCCCAATTATCACGTGAAGCTTTTGGTACAAATTGGTTAAAACTCGAAATTCACCCCGATCCCCGTTACCTGTTGCCAGACCCCATAGAAACGTTGAAAGCAACGGAAGAACTGGCAAAAATGGGATTTATCGTTCTTCCCTATTGTCAGGCTGACCCTGTATTATGTAAACGTCTGGAGGACGCAGGAGCTGCAACAGTGATGCCACTTGGGGCTCCTATCGGTACGAATCAGGGATTACAAACCCGTGAATTTCTGCGTATCATCATTGAACAAAGTAATATTCCGGTTGTGGTTGATGCTGGTATCGGAGCCCCCAGTCATGCAGCCGAAGCGATGGAATTAGGCGCAGACGCTGTTCTTGTTAACACAGCAATAGCCGTCGCAGGTAATCCGGAAGAAATGGCAAAAGCATTCAAAATTGCTGTCGAAGCCGGACGTATGGCGTATGAAGCGGGACTGGCAGGAAAAAGTAGGACGGCTGAAGCTAGCAGCCCCCTTACAGCATTTTTAGGATAAAACCGGAAAATCACTGGTTCACAATATGAAATGATCCACAATACAAAACTGCTATCATTTACAACGTTTTTACATCAGCTAAATCATAAACCATGTTTTCAGAAGAATTAGAAAAATATCCCTGGGATGACACTACACGGCAAATTTATTCTAAAACTGCTACCGATGTTGAAATTGCACTCGGAAAAAGTCATTTGAACATAGAGGATTTCATGGCCTTAATCTCACCTGCTGCAGAAAAATACCTGGAGCCAATGGCTGCGTTAAGCCGCCAATATACCTTGCAACGGTTCGGGAAAACCATATCCATGTATATTCCCCTTTACCTTACCAACTCCTGTACGAATTTCTGTGTATATTGCGGTTTTAACCACAACAATCCTCTCAAAAGGGTTATCCTGAATGAAGAAGAAATACGAAATGAACTTCAGGCGATAAAAAGATTGGGTAATTTCGAAAATTTGTTGCTTGTTACGGGTGAAAATCCTAAAGATGCAGGAGTCGATTACCTGGAACGTGCCTTACAGTTGGCTCATCCCCTGTTTGCTAATCTATCAATAGAGGTCATGCCTTTGAAAACAGAAGATTATGAACGACTGACTCATTCCGGATTGAATGGTGTGGTATGTTTTCAGGAAACCTATAACCGCGCCCGTTACAATATTTACCATCCCAAAGGAATGAAATCCAAGTTTGAATGGCGTTTGAACGGATTTGACCGTATGGGACAAGCCAATGTCCATAAAATCGGTTTGGGAGTATTAATTGGTCTGGAAGAATGGCGAACAGATGTTACTATGATGGCACGCCATCTGCGTTATCTTCAAAAACATTACTGGCAAACCAAATACAGTGTCAATTTCCCCCGCATGCGTCCTTCAGAGGGACATTTCCAACCCAATGTGATCCTGGAAGACAAAGCGCTGGCACAGCTGATATTTGCTTTCCGGATTTTTGACCACGATGTTGATATCTCTATTTCCACCCGGGAAGGTGCTGACTTCCGTAATCATATGCTTTCTTTGGGAATCACTTCCCTAAGTGCTGGTTCCAAAACAGAGCCGGGAGGATATTTCACCTATCCTCAGGCTTTAGAGCAATTCCATATTAGTGATGAACGCACGCCTGAAGAAGTCGCAGCAAGTATCCGCCAGGGAGGTTATGAACCGATATGGAAAGATTGGGATGGATGGATGTAGTAAACAATTAGACTAAGCAATGGGAGAAAGAGAACGTTATTCCAGGCATTTGATTTTAAACGAAATCGGAGAGACCGGACAAAGAAAGCTGAAAGAAGCAAAAGTATTAGTTGTAGGAGCAGGAGGGCTTGGTGCTCCCATACTTCTTTATTTAACTGCTGCCGGAATAGGTACTATCGGAGTGATCGATGATGATGTGGTTTCAGAAAGTAACCTGCAACGGCAAATCCTTTATGACAGCCAATGCCTGGGTGAATCTAAAGTTGAAGTTAGCAGACGTAAACTACACAATCTGAATCCTTATTGTCAAATCATTCCAATCCATCAACGTTTAACCTGGAATAATGCCAAAGAAATAGTTGATAATTATGATGTTGTAGTCGATGCAACTGACAATCTGCCCTCCCGTTATATTATCAATGACACTTGTATTGAACTCGGCAAACCGTTTGTTTATGGGAGCATCTGTGAATTTGAGGGGCAAGTTTCAGTATTCAATTACCAGGGAGGTCCGACTTACCGGGATCTTTATCCCTATCATGAAGAAATTCAAAATTTTCAACAACCCCTCGGGGTCATTGGTGCCCTTCCAGGCACTATTGGTTCCATCCAGGCTACTGAAACAATTAAAATTATTTTGGGCAGTAAACATACGCTATCCGGTAAGCTGCTGCTGATAAATCTGCTGGAAGGTTCTTTTCACACAATACGGTTGTCCGTGTAGCACTGGTACCAACC